>NZ_JBSFZS010000032.1:0-70232 GCF_053600395.1 Streptomyces sp. NPDC005070
TTTCAGATATGTAGATCTCCGGGCGCCCCACCGCCGTAGGACTGGTCAAGCGAGCGCGAGCGTCACCGCTTCGGGCCGCCGCGAGGCATCCGCATGCCCTTGGGCATCGGGCCCTTCGGCAGCGGCATGTTGCTCATCAGGTCGCCCATCGCGCGCAGCCGGTCGTTGGTCGCGGTCACCTGGGGACCGGCGAGCACACGCGGCAGCTTCAGCATCGTCGTGCGGAGCTTCTTCAGCTCCACCTGGCCCTCGCCGGTGCCCACGAGAATGTCGTGCACCGGGACGTCCGCGACGATCCGCGCCATCTTCTTCTTCTCGGCGGCCAGCAGGGTCTTCACCCGGTTCGGGTTGCCCTCGGCCACCAGCACGATGCCGGCCTTGCCGACCGCACGGTGCACCACGTCCTGGCTGCGGTTCATCGCCACCGCCGGAGTCGTGGTCCAGCCCCGGCCGATGTTGTCGAGCACCGCCGCGGCAGCGCCCGGCTGGCCTTCCATCTGCCCGAAGGCGGCCCGCTCGGCCCTGCGTCCGAAGACGATCGCCGTCGCGAGGAAGGCGAGCAGAAGCCCGAGAATCCCGAGATAGACGGGGTGGCCGATCAAGAAGCCGATCGCGAGGAAGACACCGAGGGTGAGAATTCCGACAGCCGCGAGTACAAGACCGATCCTGGAATCGGCCTTGCGGGTCATTTTGTACGTCTGAGCGATCTGCTTGAGTCGCCCGGGGTTCGCAGCGTCCGCTGCGGGTTCCTTCCTCGCCATGCCATGAGTCTACGTGGCCCGGAAGGCGCGGACGACGGCGGTACGACGTGACGTGGACCGCTCCGCCGGGGGAGCGGTGGCCGGAGGCACGTCGTTCAGGAGTGCGAGACGGATTCCAGCACGCGCTGCGCCTCGACGCGGTCCTTGGCCCGGCGGCGGTCCTCCAGGACGGAGGTCCAGGCGTTGCGGCGGGCGGTGCGCTGCCCACTGCTCATGAGCAACGACTCGACGGCACGCAGTGCATCGGTGAACGACGGAATCGCGGTGGCGCGTACGGGCGCGGCCTGCATGATGGAGATCCCCCCTCGGGATCGACGGCTCGGACGGGGACGGGTGTGACGTGGAACCAGAGTCACTGATTGGTGTTACCAGTACGTGACCGAGCGGTCAAACACCAATGAAACCTTGATACCGCGGGTCGTTTTCCTGACCCGTTCCTGATGCGGCGTTCAACTGCGGGGATGCCCCGAGGGGGTGTGAACGGGCCGTTGTGAAGGGCGAGTTGCTTGTGCGCGGATTCACACGAAAGCGGTGGCACCGAGTGCCACCGCTTTCCTTTCGCAACGTGTGCCGTTCGGGGGATCAGACCGCCTGGGAGGCGACGTACGCGCCGCGCTTCTCGATGGCCATCTGATACAGGCGGCCGGCCCGGTACGAGGAGCGGACCAGCGGGCCCGACATGACGCCGGAGAAGCCGATCTCCTCGGCCTCCTCCTTGAGCTCCACGAACTCCTGCGGCTTGACCCAGCGCTCCACGGGGTGGTGGCGCACGGAGGGGCGCAGGTACTGCGTGATCGTGATGAGCTCGCAGCCCGCCTCGTGGAGCTGCCGGAGCGCCTCGCTGACCTCTTCGCGGGTCTCGCCCATGCCGAGGATCAGGTTGGATTTCGTGACCAGACCGTAGTCACGGGCCTCGGTGATGACCTTGAGCGAGCGCTCGTAGCGGAAGCCCGGACGGATCCGCTTGAAGATCCGCGGGACCGTCTCGACGTTGTGGGCGAAGACCTCGGGGCGCGAGGAGAAGACCTCGGCGAGCTGCTCGGGCTCGGCGTTGAAGTCCGGGGCGAGCAGTTCGACCTTGGTGCGTCCGGCCTCGCGGCCCGCCGTCTGCGCGTGGATCTGGCGGACCGTCTCCGCGTACAGCCACGCGCCGCCGTCCTCCAGGTCGTCGCGGGCGACGCCGGTGATCGTGGCGTAGTTCAGGTCCATCGTGACGACGGACTCACCGACGCGGCGCGGCTCGTCGCGGTCCAGGGCCTCCGGCTTGCCGGTGTCGATCTGGCAGAAGTCGCAGCGCCGCGTGCACTGGTCACCGCCGATGAGGAAGGTGGCCTCGCGGTCTTCCCAGCACTCGTAGATGTTGGGGCAGCCCGCCTCCTGGCAGACCGTGTGCAGGCCCTCGCTCTTCACGAGCGCCTGCATCTTCGTGTACTCGGGGCCCATTTTCGCCCGGGTCTTGATCCACTCGGGCTTGCGCTCGATGGGGGTCTGGCTGTTCCGGACCTCCAGGCGCAGCATCTTGCGTCCGTCGGGTGCGACTGCGGACACATCGGCTCCCTGTAACTTCGATTCTTCGGCGTACACCAGGGTACGCCCGTGCGGTGCTCGGCCCCCGAGGTGGGCAACCTTCGGGAGCGGGGGTGCATTCCCGGAGGTGTTCCGCCGTGCGGCCCGGGGCCCGGGCGGGCGCCGCGCCCCACGGGGTCACGCGGGGCTCAGGCCGGAGTGCGTTCCACGACGCGCGGCTTGAGGTCCGCGTCCGCCAGGATGTCCCTGAGGTGCTTCTCGGCCACCGGCAGGACCTCGTCGATGGTCACGTCGCGGCCCAGCTCGCCCGCGAGCGAGGCGACACCCGCGTCGCGGATGCCGCACGGGATGATCCGGTCGAACCAGGCGTTGTCCGGGTTCACGTTCAGCGCGAAACCGTGCATGGTGACGCCCTTGGCGACGCGGATGCCGATCGCGGCGATCTTGCGGTCCTCGCGGCGCTGGCCGGCGTTGGACGGGGCGTACTCCGGGCCGTTGAGCCGGGGGTCGAACTCCTCGTCCTGGAGCCGGGGATCGAAATCGAGGGAGAGGCCCCCGAGCGCGGAGGCCCCCTGGGCGGGGTCCTTGGCGTCACCGAGGACCCAGACGCCGCTGCGGCCCTCGACCCGGCTCGTCTCCAGGCCGAACTCGGCACAGGTGCGGATGAGGGCCTCTTCCAGACGGCGTACATGGGCTACGACGTCCACGGGACGCGGGAGCTTCTGGATGGGGTAGCCGACGAGCTGGCCAGGACCGTGCCAGGTGATCTTGCCGCCGCGGTCCACGTCGATGACGGGAGTGCCGTCCAGGGGCCGCTCGTTGTCCGCCGTGCGCCGGCCCGCGGTGTACACCGGGGGGTGCTCCAGGAGCAGACAGGTGTCGGGGATCTCGTCCAGGAACCGGGCGGCGTGCACACGGCGCTGCTCGTCCCACGCCTCCTGGTACTCGACGGCCTCGGCACCGAATCCCATGCGGACGAACCGCAACCCACTCACGGCAAGCGCCTCCCTAGAAGCTTCCTTTGGGCACGTGGTGATCCCCGTGCGGGGCACGCGGAGGAACCTTTCGTCAGGTCCGTGGCGCGCCCACGCCACTGTACGTCCGTCCGATCCGCGTCAGCTCGACGGTCAATCCTCACACGATCGGATGAATGAATGTCGATGTGTGCGATGACGTGCTCACGCTCCGCTACATTCGCGCCGTTCACGAGGCCATAAGGGCTGCTCACAGGCAATCCGGGCACAGGGGGGCCTCGGGGAGGCGCGAGCACGCTCTCACGCCGCCCCGAGAACCCCTGGAGACCCGAAGGCAGGAGACCGCACCGCAGATGACGGAACGACCCGCGCAGCGCACGCCCAATCGACAGCTCGCCGCGCTCATCGCAGAAGCGGGGTTCTCCAACGCAGGTCTCGCCCGTCGCGTGGACCAGCTCGGACTCGAACACGGACTGGACCTGAGATACGACAAGACCTCGGTGACCCGGTGGCTGCGGGGCCAGCAGCCCCGCGGGACCACCCCCGCGCTCATCGCCGAGGTGTTCACCCGACGCCTGGGCCGGCGCCTGAGCGCGCAGGACCTCGGGCTCGACGCCTGCGCCCCCGTGTACGCGGGGCTCGAATTCGCCGCGACCCCCGAGGAGGCCGTGGACATCGTCAGCGGCCTGTGGCGCAAGGACTCCGGAAGCCACGCCGAGCTCCGCAAGATCGCTTTCACCCCGGCCGGGCTCGTCGTGCCCAGCCGGGACTGGCTGATCGGCCGGGCCGACGACCGGGTCGCCCGCGGCGAGCAGCCCTCCCGCATCCCCGCCCAGGGCCGCCCGGCCCCGCCCAAACTCACGGCACCGCCCGAGCAGGGGGGACCCGCCTCCCGGCGCGGCCGGACCGAGCGGGGCCCCGGCCAGCGGGTCACCGGCGGGGACATCGCCGCGCTCCGCTCGGTCGGTGAACTCTTCCGCGCCCTCGACCACGCCTACGGCGGCGGCCACGCGCGCCAGGCGCTGGTCCGCTACCTGGAGCACGAGGCCGAGCCGATGCTGCGCGGCGCGTACGGCGAGCAGACCGGCCGCCACCTGTTCGCCGCCGCCGCCGACCTCACCCGGCTCGCCGGCTGGACGTCGTACGACATCGGCGCGCACGGACTCGCGCAGCGGTACTTCGTCCAGGCGCTGCGGCTGGCGCAGGCGGCGGGGGACCGGGTGTACGGCTCGTACGTGCTCATCACGATGAGCCGGCAGGCCGTCTACCTCGGGCACGGACGTGAGGCCGTGCAGCTCGCGCGGGTCGCGCAGCAGGGCCTCGGCTCCGGGGGGCCGCACGTCGTGCAGGCGCTGCTGCACGCCGTCGAGGCGCGCGGGCACGGGGTGCTCGGCGAGGTGCGGGCCTGCACGGCCTCCCTGGTCCGGGCCGAGCGCGCGCTGGAGGCGTCCCGGACCGGCGACGAGGTCCCGCACTGGGCCCGGTACTTCGACGAGGCGCAGCTCGCCGACGAGTTCGGGCACTGCCACCGGGACCTTCAGCAGTTCCGGGCGGCGGCGCAGCACGCCGAACGCTCGCTGCAACTGCGGGCGCCCGGTTACGCGCGCAGCCGGCTGTTCTGCCGGGTGGTGCTCGCTACGGCGCGGCTCGGGCTCGGTGAGCTCGACCAGGCCTGTCTGCTCGGCGCGGAGGCCGCGGGGCAGGCGGCCGAGATGCGGTCGGCGCGGGCCGTCGAGTACGTACGGGACTTCGAGAAACGGCTCGAACCGTACAAGGACGCCGCTCCCGTCCGCGGCTACCGCGACAAGGTGGCCGCGCTGAGCTGAACGGGGCCTGTCCGGCGGGGGCACGGTGTCGCGCGGGTCCGGACGCGCGTGCCGGGCCCCGCGTCTCCGGCCCGGTCCGTCCCCGGTCTCCGGCCTGGGGAACCGGAGACCGGGAAGCCCGACGCGCGCACCGGGGGCGGGAGTCCGCCCCCGGCACCCGCATACCGGCCCACCGGAGCAGGGGTTGCCCCGCCGTGGCGGGGCCGCTTCCCCGGGGCGGGGTCCACCTGCCGGAATCGCGGATTGCCCTCCGGTCCCCGAGCCGCCTTCCGGGCCGGGGTTCGCCCGTCGGGGCCCGGGTCCGGCGGGCGGGAGTGGGGCCCGCCCGCCGGGGCTGGGGTTTGTCGTTCGGAGGTTCGGGTCCGCCTTTCGGGATTCGGGTCCGCCTGCCCGGAGCGGAGGTGCGGAGGTCTGTCCTGCCGAGCGTGTCCTCCCCCGGGGAGCGGGTCCGCCGGCCGGAGCCGGGGCCCGCCCTCCGGAAGTCGGGCTTCGCCCGCCAGTGGTCGGCGTCCCCCGCCCGGAAGCGGCGTCCCCGGCCCCGGAGAACCCGGAGAACCCGGAGAACCCGGAGGACCCGGAGGGCGCAGGCCCGGCAGGCCCGCGGGCCTCGTGCGCCGGGTCCCGGAGCTCCGGAGCCCCGTGCCGGAGTTGCGGGACCCGGCGCCGAAGTTGTGAGGCTCCGGCGCCGAAGTCGTGAGGCTCCGGGCCGGAGTTGTGGGGGTCGGCGTCGGCGTTGTGGGCTCCGGGCCGGAGTTGCAGGGTGTGGGTGGGTCAGGCCGCGGCGGGTTCCAGGGGTTCGGCCGACAGGGCGGGGGTGCGGACTTCCAGGTCGGTCAGGAGGGCGTGGGCTGCCCGCCGGGCCGAGTGCAGGGCGCCCTGCACGGTGCTGGTGTCCCGGTGGTCACCGCACACGTACAGGCCCGCGAGCAGCCGTACGGGGCGGCGCGGATCGTGCGGCGGCGGCATCGCCGGGACCGCCTCCGGCTCGTGATGGACCGCCAGCAGTTCCCAGCGGCTCGTCGACGTGCCGTAGAGACGGGCGAGCTGGGCGCGGACCGTCGCGTCCAGATGGGCCGCGGCGGGCGGGGTGCCGAGCACGGTCGAGGAGATCAGGGCGCGGCCCGCGGGCGCGCGGGTCGGGTCGACCTGGCTGACGACCGCCGTGTGCGCCACCGGCCCGCTCCGGTCGGCGTCCAGGAGCAGCGCCGGATCGGTGAGCGGCGGTTCGTCCGTGGTGTGGTGCAGGACGGTCACCGGATGGAAGGCGGGCACGTGCAGCCCGGGCAGGAACCCGGCGGCGGCGCGGGCCCCGGTCGCCAGCAGGATGGCCCGGCACCGCAGTTCGCCGTGGTCCTTCGTCGTGACCCGGGTCGTGGATACGGCGGTGACCTGGACGCCCGTGTGCACGGTGCCGGGCGGAAGGCCGGCGGCGAGCAGCTCAGGGAGCGCGTCCGCGCCGCCTTCGGGCAGACACAGCCGGCCCGTCGCGAAGGAGTGCAGCGCGAGGTCGGCGCAACGGCTCGACGTCCGCAGCTCCGGGTCGCACAGCAGGGCCGCGAGGAGGGGGCGCAGAAAGGTTTCGACCGTACGGGCCGGAAGCCCCCGGGCGGTCAGCGCCTTCGCCGCGGTGAGGTCGGGGCGGGCGAGCAGACGCTCCGGCGTGGTGGCGGCGAGCCGCGCGAGGGCCGCGCTCAGCCGGGCCTGATCGAGGGGGCTGCCGAGCGGTCCGGGGCGGGTGGTGCCGCGCGCGGGCCGGGGCAGCGGAAGCCGGGGGGCGCTCGCGAGGGCGCGTGCGGTGGTGAGTGCGCCCCTCGCGCTCCGGGGAGCGCTGGGCGTGCCCGTGTGATGGCGGTGGCCGTCGCTGTGCAGCAGCACGCCCGGCGAGAACGGGCACAGGGCGAGGCCGCCCAGGCCCGGAGTGTGGCGCAGTTCCGGGTACGAGGTGGACAGGAGCCGGCCGAGCCGGTCCAGCCGGAAGCCGTCCACCTTCTCCGTGGACATGCGCCCGCCCACATGAGGGGCGGCCTCCAGGACGGCGGTCCTCAGCCCCGCCCCGGTCAGATGCCGTGCGGCCGCGAGGCCGGCGACACCGGCTCCCACGACGACGACGTCGACGTCTTCCGTGATCTCCGCCGTGTGCGTGGCGTGGCGTGCGGGCTCTAGCACGTGCCCCTCCTCGAGGTTGCGCGGCCGGTGGGGACGTCATGCCCCCAACACGCTTCTGGAATGCCCGAGTTCGGATCGAGGGTGCGAGGTTCGGCCGCCCGGGGGAAGCCGCGCGGCGGCCGTGCACGGGTGCATGGGGGGTGCATGTGCCCGCCCGGTGGGGGTGGTTGACCCCGCGGGGACCGACCCGGGCGCCTCGGGCGGCCCAGGACTGACGCGGTGGCACCCGGTGCCGAGCCCGGCGGATCGGGCCGCCGAGCCCTGTCCGAGCGCCCGAGGCCGGCGCGCCGACCGGAAGCCAGTCGGGGAGGCGCACATCCGGGGAGGCGGCCGTCCTGGGAGGGGCCTGTCCAGGGAGGTGCCTGGAGCCTTCGCCTCCGCCCGGGGGCGATGCCCGGAGACTCTGGGGCCCGGAGAGGCGTTCCTCAGCCCAGGGCGGCTCGAAGTGTCGCCTCGATCGAGGGGAACGCGAAGGTGAAGCCCGACTCCAGGAGGCGGGTGGGCAGGACGCGCTGGCTGCCCAGGACGTCCTCGGCCATGTCCCCGAGGGCGAGCCGCAGGAGCGGGGCGGGGGCGGTCAGCAGGGTCGGGCGGTGCAGGACACGCCCCATGGCCTCGGTGATCTCGCCGTTCGTGAGCGGGTCGGGGGCGGTCAGGTTCACCGGCCCGGACAGCGACTCCGTGTCGATGAGATGCCGGATCGCGGCCACCTCGTCGTGCAGCGCGATGTAGCTCCAGTACTGGCGTCCGTTCCCCATCCGCCCCCCGGCACCCGCCTTGAACAGCGGAATCAGCCTCGCCCAGGCCCCGCCCTCACGGGCCACCACGAGCCCGGTCCTGGGGATCACCGTGCGTACCCCCGCCTCCTGCGCGGGAGCCGTCGCCTCCTCCCACTCCACACAGACGGACGACAGGAAACCGTCCCCGGGCGGTGCCGACTCGTCCACCGCGCGGCCGTCCGTGTCACCGTAGAACCCGATCGCGCTCCCGTTGACGAAGACCCGCGGCGGTTCGTCGAGCGAGGCCACCGCCTCCGCGAGCGTCACCGTCCCGAGCACCCGGCTGTCCCGGATCATCCGCTTGTACGTACGCGTCCACGGCCGCCCCGCGACCGGGGCCCCCGCCAGATTGACCACCGCCGCACAGCCGATGAGTCCCACCGCGTCGATCCGCTGCCGCTGCGGATCCCAGCGGATCTCGTCCGGCGACCGCGGCTCACGGCGCACGAGCCGGACCACCTCGTGCCCCTCGGCGCTCAGGGAGCGCGCCAGCGCGGAACCGATCAGACCGGACGCGCCGGCGATCACGATGCGGGAACCCGGGGACAGCGGTGAGTCGCTCATGGGTCCATCCTGCCCGCGCCGCCTCGGACTTCACGGAAAGGACCGCAGCGCGGCGGCCGTACAGTGACCGGTATGTCAGCTCCGCGGATACGCACCGCCACCCTGGACGACGAGGACGCGCTCGGCCGGATCGACCGCGACACCTGGTCCACGCTGCATGCCGTCATGCCGCGTCCCCGGCCGCCGTACGAACCCTTCTACAGCGAGCGGTTCGGCCCCCGGGACCATGTCGTCGCCGAGCTCGACGGCCGCCTCGTGGGGTACCTCCGGCTGGGCTTCCCGACCCCGCTGGCCTGCAACGCGCATGTCCGGCAGATCCTCGGACTCGCCGTCGCCGACGAGGCCCGCGGCGCCGGGGTGGGCCGCGCGCTGCTGCGGGCGGCACGCGAGGAGGCCGGCCGTCAGGGGGCCCGGCGCATCACGCTGCGCGTGCTCGGCCACAACACCCCGGCGCGCGCGTTGTACGAGTCCGAGGGGTTCGTCGTCGAGGGGATCCTGCCCGGGGAGTTCCTGCTGGACGGCGCCTACGTGGACGACGTCCTGATGGGGCGCCCGCTCTGACCGGATCTCACCGCCTTGACGGGTCCCGTCCGTGGCGCGCCGCCGGCCCCGACGGGTACGCGCCGTCGGTGGGCGACGGGTGCGGGCCGGCCATGAGGTGACGCAGACAGCGGACGGCCAGTTCGGCGGGTGAACCCGGTCCCTCGGCCGGCGCGTCCGTGGCCGCCCAGGTCTCCAGGGCGATCCGGATCGCGGCCGTCGCCGCGGCGGCGGCCAGCCGGGACTCCAGCGGGTCCGCGCCGCTGCCCGCCAGCCGGGCCGTCACCGGGACCAGCAGCTCCTCCGACTCCTGGTTCACCCGGTACCAGACCGAGCGCAGCGCGGGATCGCCGGTGGCCGCCCGCAGCAGCGCGCGGGTCTGCTCCAGCCGCTCCGCCGCGTGGGGGTCGGGGGCGGCCAGCGCCTCCCGGATCGCCCGCTCCAGCGCCGCCGGCAGGGCCGTGCCCGGCTCCGTCGCCGCAAGCAGCGCACGCCAGTGGTCGCCGCCCGCCGCGAGCAGCGGGCCCACGGCGTCCCGCTTGTCGCGGAAGTAGCGGTAGAAGGTGCGCGGCCCCACCCCGGCCCTGCGGGCGATGTCCTCCGCCGTGGTGCCGTCCGGACCGCGCTCCGTGAAGAGCTCGGCCGCCGCGCGCGCGATGTCGAGCCGGGTGGCCGCCTTGCGGCGCTCGGTCAGCGACGGTGCGGGTGCCTCGGGCGGCTGGCTGCTCACGCGGAGAGCGTACGCCGGGAGCGGCCCGCGGACCCGGCCGGATGCGGGCCGCTCCCGGTCAGGACGTGACGAGGTCGCCCGTGTCCACGCGGGCCGTGGCGTGGGCCGCCTTGCGGGCGTCGCCCGCGACCTCGTGCGCCGTCAGGACGTAACCGGTCTCGGGGTCCGAGGTCGAACGCGCGAAGACCACGCCGTACACCTTGCCGCCGGTGCTCAGCAGCGGACCGCCGGAGTTGCCGGGACGGACGGTCGAGCGGATCGAGTAGATCTCGCGGGTGACCGTGCCGGAGTTGTAGATGTTCTGGCCCGTCGCGTTGATGCGGCTCGCGACGGTGGCCGCCTGGAGGTCGAGACCGCCGTCCTGCGGGTAGCCCGCGACCACCGCGGAGTCGCCGCGCGAGGCGACCCCGTCGAAGTGGAGGACGGGCGCCTGCAGCGCCGGCACGTACAGGACGGCGACGTCCTTCTGCGGATCGAAGAGCACCACCCGCGCCTGGTAGGGGCGGCCGACCCCGCCCACCCGCACGGTCGGCCGGTCGATCCCGGCCACCACGTGCGCGTTGGTCATCACGCGGTGGGCGGCGTAGACGAAGCCGCTGCCCTCCCGGCCCTGGTTGCCCGAGGTGCCCTCGACCTTCACGGTGCTCAGCTTGGCCGCGTTCGTCGCGGAGGGCGTGACACTGTCCCCGGAGGGCTTGGCGACACCGGCCGTCGGTTCGTTCTCGAACGGGTTGAAGACCTGCGGGAAGCCCGCCTCCGTGAGGGCCGACGTCGCCCGCGAGAACCAGGTCGGCGTGGTCTCCGGCATCGAGTTCTGCACGGCGCCCAGCAGCGCCGAGTTGCGGATCGACTGCGTCACCACCGTCGAGGAGGACGCGCCCAGGACGCTCGCCGCCACCCAGGCCACCAGCAGCACGGCGACGGTGTTCGCCGCGGCTCCGCCGATCCCGTCGGCCACCCGCAGCGGCCCCTGGTCCAGCTCGCGGCGCAGCTTCAGCGCCAGCCGCCCGGCCAGCTCGTGGCCCACGACCCCGGGCACCAGCACCGTCAGCACCGCCGTGACCGTCGCCGCCGGTGTTCCCGCCGTGACCAGCTCCATCACCCACGGCAGCACCCACACGCCGATGACGGCGCCGCCCACGAAGCCGGCCAGCGAGACACACCCGGCCACCAGGCCGCGGCGGTACCCGGAGGCCGCGTAGACCAGGATGACCAGCACCAGCAGGAGGTCGAGAACGTCCACGGAGCCGCCTTTCTCTAGGGCCCCTTAGTACGCGCCGGGCGGGCCCAGTGATCAGCCACGCGCGTTCGGTGCCCGCGGAAACGGCCACACACCCGTGGACCTGTAGAAACGTCCCGGACACGACCGATGGTTCCACCAGGTGGCACACCACACATCGCGGCCCGCGCGGATCCGGGTCAGGGTGGCTCCATGCGTGTCTTCCGGAATCCGCGGGGGCCTCGAATACGGAGCGGGGAGCGGGCGTCCCGGCACGGGCGGCACGGACGCCCGGAGCCCCGGGCGCGCGACAGGCGCACCGGCCGGGCGGCGCGGGCCCCTCGTGCGCCCGTGCCGCCTGGCGCGCGCCGGCGTGCGCCGCTGAGGCTCCCGAAACCGGCCCTCATCGCCCTCGGATGCGCGCCCGGCCTGCTCGCGGTCCTGGCGCTGGTGATGTGCGCGGCCGGGGTGGACCGCACGGCGTCCCGCGCCGCCACCCCGCCCCCGGTCGCGGCCCGGATCACCGTCCCCCGTCCCGTCGCCAGGCCGCCCATCGTGCCGCGGACGGCGTGGCTGGACACCGCGAGCACGCGCGAGCAGCCGCCGCCCCGCTACGACGACCGTGTCGTGGCGGTCTTCATCCATCACACCGACACGCCGAACGGCTACGACTGCGCCGACGTGCCCCGCATCATCCGTGACGTGTACGCGGGCCAGACGGGCGCCAAGGACTGGGACGACATCGGCTACAACTTCCTCGTCGACCGCTGCGGCACGATCTACGAGGGCCGCGCGGGCGGGGTCGACCGGCCCGTCACCGGAGCGCACACCCAGGGCTTCAACCACCGCTCCGCCGGAATCGCCGCGATCGGCACCTTCACGGCGGGATCGCAGGTGCCGAAGGCGATGACCGACGCGATCGCCCGTCTCGTGGCCTGGAAGCTCGGGCTCGGCGGGGCGGACCCCCGGGGCACGGTCCGTCTCGTCTCCAGCAACAGCCTCAGCCGCTACGCCGCGGGCACCGCCGCCGTGCTCGCCACCGTCTCCGGCCACGACGCGGCCTTCATGACGAGCTGCCCGGGTGCCGCCCTCAGCGCCCGCCTCCCCGACATCCGCGAGCTCGCCGCCCGCATCCAGGGCCGCTGAGCGCCCGGCGCCTCCGGTCACAGGCACACCCCCGGCGGCTCACAGCGTCCCCAGAGCCGGGCGCCCTACCGTCCACGTACGGCGCCGCACGGTGCCGTACGCGCCGACCGGAGGCGGGGATCATGAGGATCAGTCGGACGGGGCCCACGCGCCGCGCGGAGAGCGGGGCGCACGCGGGGCGCACCAGGGGCGGACAGGACACACGGGCGGAGGAGCCGTCCGGCGGCCGGGTGACGGCGGCACGGGGGCCGTGGACGGCGGCGCGGGGGCCGTGGGCGGTGGTGTGCGCCGTGGTCACGGTCGTCCTGGGCCCGGCGGCGGTCACGGCGTCCGCGCTGGACCAGGCCAACGCGGCCCCGCGGCACCACACGGCGCGAGCCGACGGTCCGCAGGCGTACATCCCCGCGGACCGGACGCGCCCGCAGGCCGTACTCCGGAGCCGCACGGGCACGCCCTGACACACCGGCCCGTTCGGCCCGTCAGTCCTCCCTGAACCGCTCCCACAGCTTGGGGTAGCGCTCCGCGACGACCGACTCGTTCTCGAACTCGAGCGGGGTGCCCTCGGGCTCGGCGGCCGCGGCCGGGATGCCCAGAGCGGGCGCGACGGCACCGGTGAGCTGCTCGTACGCCTCGTCTGCCGCGTACCCCAGCTCCTCGCCGTCGCCGTCGATCTCCTCGTCGAAGTCGTCCAGCAGTTCGGCGAGCGTGTCGGGGTCGTGCATCGCCCCCTCGAAGACGTCCCGGCCCTGGCCGATCAGCCAGCACCGGAAGAAGTCGAAGGCGTCGTCGCTCGCCCCGTCGAGCAGCACCCAGGCGGCGCCCCACAGATCCCAGCGGTACGCGCGGTTGTAGCGGGACTCGAAGTGCCGGGCGAAGTCCAGGACGGAGTCCGGATCAAGCTGGACGAGCCGCTCGACGAGCAGATCCGCCTGTTCCTCGGGGTCTCCCTCGGCCGTCTCGCGGGTCGTGTCCACCAGCTCCCAGAACTCCGTCTCGTCCATCACGGGTCCAGCATCGGGCCTGGGCGGGAGCGACGCACGTGGAGCGGAGCAGATTGTTATGCATGCACATGCCGAAGGTAAAACCGCCGGGTTCCTACGGATTTCAAGCGGTCGGAGACCGGTAGAGCGCCGCCGCACCGGCCGCGTCCTCGGCGCAGCGCTCGCGCAGAGCCGCCGGAGCGAGCACCTCCACCTCGGGCCCGAGCCCCCGCAGTTGCGCGCGGGCGACCTCCTCGGACTCGACCGGCAGGGTGAGGGTCACCCAGCCCCGCCCGTCGGGGGTGCCCGCCGTGCCGAGCCCCTCCCTCGCCGACGCGGGATCGAGGACGTACGGCAGCATCCGCACGCCCTCCGGGGACAGCCGGACGACGACCTCGGACCGCAGGACGGACCGGGCGAACTCCTCGGCCCGCTCCTCCCAGAACGCCGGCAGGTCGAACCCGTCGTCCCGCCGGAACCGCTCCGGGCCGGGCTCGACCGCGGTGAACCGGTCGATCCTGTAGACACGGAATGCCCCCGCGTCGGCCACCCGCGCGCACAGGTACCAGAGCCCCGCCTTCAGTACGAGCCCGTACGGTTCGAGGGTCCGTTCCACCTCCGCGTCGTCGCGCCGGTAGCGCGCGAGGACCGGGCGGTCGTCCCACACCGCGTCCGCGAGCGTGGGCAGCAGCCCGGGCGTCCGCGGCTCGCTGAACCAGGCGGGCGCGTCCAGGTGGAACCGCTGCGCGGCCGACCGCGAGGCGTCCTGGAGCGAGGGCAGCAGCGCCGCCGACACCTTCAGCCGGGCCGCCGACGCCGAGTCCTGAAGACCCATGGCGCGCAGCGCCCCCGGCACCCCGCTCAGGAACAGCGCCTCCGCCTCGTTCCGCGCCAGCCCCGTCAGCCGCGTGCGGTACCCGCCCACCAGGCGGTAGCCGCCGGCCCGGCCCCGGTCGGCGTAGACCGGGATCCCCGCCTCCGACAGCGCCTGCGCGTCCCGGGCGACCGTGCGCTCGGACACCTCCAGCTCCCGCGCCAGCTCGGCGGCGGTCATCGACGCGCGGGTCTGGAGCAGCAGCACCATCTTGATCAGACGAGCGGCACGCATGGGTTCATGATGCCGGGCACCACCGACAGCCGGGAAAGCAGGAGAGGGCACCACCGACAGCCGGAAAAGCCGAGAAGGGGTACGGCGGCCGCCGTACCCCTTCTCCGTGTCACCCTCCAGGGCACTACAGGCCGTAGCGCTCCCGGGCCTCCTTCACGGCCGACGCCTTGACCTCGCCGCGGCGGGCGAGCTGCGCCAGCGAGGCGACGACGATCGACTGCGCGTCCACGCCGAAGTGGCGGCGGGCCGCCGCACGGGTGTCGGAGAGGCCGAAGCCGTCGGCACCGAGCGAGGACCAGTCCTGCTCGACCCACTGCGCGATCTGGTCCGGGACCTGGCGCATGTAGTCGGAGACCGCGAGCACCGGGCCCTCGGCGCCCTGGAGCGCCCGGCGGACGAACGGCACCCGCTCCTCGCCGCGCAGCAGGGCCGCGTCGGCCTCCAGCGCGTCACGGCGCAGCTCGGTCCAGGAGGTCGCGGACCACACGTCGGCGGCCACACCCCACTCCTCGGCGAGCAGCTTCTGGGCCTCCAGCGTCCAGTGGATCGCCGTGCCGGAGCCGAGGAGCTGGATGCGCGGGGCGTTCGCCGCGGCCACGTTCAGGCCCGCCGACTCCGCCGTGTTGAAGCGGTACAGGCCCTTGAGGATGCCCTCGTCGACACCGGCCGGCTTGGCGGGCTGCGGCATCGGCTCGTTGTAGACGGTCAGGTAGTAGAAGACGTCCTGGTCCTCGCCCGGGGCGGCCTCGCCGTACATCCGGCGCAGACCGTCCTTCACGATCGCCGCGATCTCGTACGCGAACGCGGGGTCGTAGGACAGCGCCGCCGGGTTGGTCGCCGCGATGACGGGGGAGTGGCCGTCGGCGTGCTGCAGGCCCTCACCGGTCAGGGTCGTCCGGCCGGCCGTGGCACCGACGAGGAAGCCGCGGCCGAGCTGGTCGCCGAGCTGCCACATCTGGTCGGCCGTGCGCTGCCAGCCGAACATCGAGTAGAAGATGTAGAAGGGGATCATCGTCTCGCCGTGCGTGGAGTACGCGGTGGACGCGGCGATGAAGTCCGCCATGGAACCGGCCTCGGTGATCCCCTCGTTGAGGATCTGGCCGTCCGTGGCCTCCTTGTAGTACATGAGCTGGTCGCGGTCGACCGGCTCGTACGTCTGGCCCTTGGGCGAGTAGATGCCGAGCGAGGGGAAGAGCGACTCCATACCGAAGGTACGGGCCTCGTCCGGGACGATCGGGACCCAGCGGCGGCCGGTCTGCTTGTCGCGGACCAGGTCCTTGACGAGACGGACGAACGCCATCGTCGTCGCCAGGTTCTGGGTGCCGGAGCCCTTGTCGAAGGAGGCGAACGTCTTGTCGGCGGGGGCCGGCAGCGGGGCCACGGCGTGCGTGCGGCGGGCCGGGGCCGGGCCGCCGAGGGCCGCGCGGCGCTCCTGGAGGTAGCGGACCTCGGGGGCGTCGGCGCCCGGGTGGCCGTAGGGCACCACACCGTCGACGAACTGGCTGTCGGAGATGGGCAGTTCGAGCAGATCACGCATCTGCTTGAACTCGTCCGTGGACAGCTTCTTCATCTGGTGGTTGGCGTTCTTCGACGCGAAGCCCTCGCCCAGGGTGTGGCCCTTGACCGTCTGGGCCAGGATCACCGTCGGCGCGCCCTTGTGGGACACGGCGGCGCGGTAGGCCGCGTACACCTTGCGCGACTCGTGGCCGCCGCGGGAGGTGCGGAAGCACTCGATGATCTTGTCGTCGCCGATCAGCTTCGCCATCTCGACGAGCGCCGGGTCGGAGCCGAAGAAGTCCTGGCGGATGTAGGCGGCGTCGCGGGTCTGGTACGTCTGCACCTGCGCGTCGGGTACCTCGCGCAGCCGGCGTACGAGCGCGCCCGTGGTGTCGAGCTGGAACAGCTCGTCCCAGGCCGAGCCCCACAGCGACTTCACGACGTTCCAGCCGGAACCGCGGAACCGCGCCTCCAGCTCCTGCACGATCTTGAAGTTCGCGCGGACCGGGCCGTCGAGGCGCTGGAGGTTGCAGTTGATGACGAAGGTCAGGTTGTCCAGACCCTCGCGGGAGGCGAGCGTGAGTGCCGCCGTCGACTCCGGCTCGTCCATCTCGCCGTCACCGAGGAACGCCCACACGTGGGACTGCGAGACGTCCTTGATGCCACGGCTGGTCAGATAGCGGTTGAAGCGGGCCTGGTAGATCGCCGACAGCGGGCCGAGGCCCATGGAGACGGTCGGGAACTCCCACAGCCAGGGCAGCCGGCGCGGGTGCGGGTACGACGGGAGGCCGCTGCCGCCGGACTCCTGGCGGAAGTTGTCCAGGTGCTGCTCGGTCAGCCGGCCGTCGAGGAAGGCGCGGGCGTAGATGCCGGGAGAGGCGTGGCCCTGGATGAAGAGCTGGTCGCCGGACCCGTCACCCTCCTTGCCCTTGAAGAAGTGGTTGAAGCCGGTCTCGTAGAGCCAGGCCGCGGAGGCGAAGGTGGCGATGTGGCCGCCGACGCCGTGCTTCGCGCCCCGGGTCACCATCGCGGCCGCGTTCCAGCGGTTCCACGCGGTGATCCGGGCCTCCATCGCCTCGTCGCCGGCCACGGCGGGCTCGGCGGCGGTGGGGATGGTGTTGACGTGGTCGGTCTCAAGCAGCTTGGGCAGCGCGAGACCGTTGCCCTCGGCGCGCTCCAGCGTGCGGCGCATCAGGTACGCGGCACGGTGCGGTCCGGCCGCCTGGGTGACGGCGTCCAGGGAGGCCTGCCATTCGGCGGTCTCCTCGGGGTCGCGGTCCGGGAGCTGGTCGAGCTCGCTCGGCTGGATTGCGGTGGGGTCGGTCATTGCGCCGCCTTCCGGATGCGGAGGGGGGTTCCCTCATCGGCAAGGGGTATTCGGGGGTGCCCTTGGTCTATGGCAGGACAGGGCGGCGGGCTCTTGTAGGAGCCCGTCGAGGACTGTAACCCCCTGATCGATGATCGATCAAAGGAATCCGGGGGAAATCCTCTTCAGATCGGAAAGTCGGCACGGGGTGCCTTGGAGTCAGGCACCGGGTGCCTTGAAAATCGACGGTTTTCGCAGGTGGGAGCACGGTTGAGCGGGGGTGTGCTCCCCTGCGCCGGTGTCGTCCGGGCACCTTCGATGCCGGGTGCCGGTGCTGTCCGGGCGCCCCTCGGGGGTGCGAGGCGCGGCCTCAGGGACGCGGGGCGCAGCCGAGGACGTGGGCCTTCACGAGGTCGGCGATCTGCGGATCGCGCCGTCGGAAGGCGTCCACGAGGGCCTCGTGCTCCTCCGCGTACGACTGCTGCACGGTCCCGAGCCAGCGGATGGACAGGGCCGTGAAGACCTCGATGCCCAGGCCCTCCCAGGTGTGCAGGAGGACGGAGTTCCCGGCCGCCCGGACGAGCTCGCGGTGGAAGCCCACGGTGTGCCGCACCTGACCGGTACCGTCGGCCAGCCGGTCGGCCTCGTACAGGGCCGCCACATGCGGTTCAAGGGCCGAGCAGTCCTCCGCGAGCCTGCCGGCCGCCAGCTCCGCCGCGATGGCCTCCAGACCGGCTCGTACGGGGTAGCTCTCCTCCAGGTCGGCGGCGGTCAGATTGCGCACCCGGACGCCCTTGTTCGGCGCCGACTCGATCAGCCGCAGTGACTCCAGCTCGCGCAGCGCCTCGCGGACCGGAGTCTGGCTGACCTCCAGCTCGGTGGCGATCCGCCGCTCCACGATCCGCTCGCCCGGCTTCCAGCGCCCGCTGACGATCCCCTCCACGATGTGCTCGCGGATCTGTTCGCGCAGCGAGTGGACGACGGGCGCGGTCATGAAGGCTCCTTTGGGAGGGGCAGATCCAATGCTGTGGCACGGAGTGCCCCGATGAGGGGCGGTGGCCGGGCGGCGGGCGGGACCCGGGGCTTGACCTTTAGACAATAAGGCCGGGGCCCGGTCGGTGAGGGGCGCATGGTGGCGCTTTCCCGCAGGTGAGACGAGACTTACACGCTGTCAGAGTGTTCCCGGCCGTACGGGTTCGTACCGGGTGAAGTCGGGATTCGTGCCGTCGATGTGATCGCGGAACCCGGGGCGCGGCGGAAGATCGGCGGCCGGGGGAACCCGGGTGGCACGGAAACACGGCACCCCCGCCCGGAGGTCCGGACGGGGGTGCCGTGTCAGCGTGCCGTATGCCGGCGGTGCGGATTACAGGCCGAGCTCGACCTCGAACTCGCCCGCCTCCAGGATCGCCTTGACTGCGGTCAGGTAGCGGGCGGCGTCGGCGCCGTCCACCAGACGGTGGTCGTAGGAGAGCGTCAGGTACGTCATGTCGCGGACGCCGATGACGGTGCCCTCTTCCGTCTCGATGACGGCCGGACGCTTGACGGTGGCACCGATGCCCAGGATCGCGACCTGGTTCGGCGGCACGATGATCGTGTCGAAGAGCGCGCCGCGCGAGCCGGTGTTGGAGATGGTGAAGGTCGCGCCGGACAGCTCGTCCGGGGTGATCTTGTTCGCCCGGACCTTGCCCGCCAGGTCGGCGGTGGCCTTGGCGATACCGGCGATGTTCAGGTCGCCGGCACGCTTGATGACCGGGGTCATCAGGCCCTTCTCCGAGTCCACCGCGATACCGATGTTCTCGGTGTCGAAGTAGGTGATCGTGCCCTCGGCCACGTTGATCCGGGCGTTGACGGCCGGGTGGGCCTTCAGCGCCTGGGCCGCCGCCTTCACGAAGAACGGCATCGGGGAGAGCTTGACGCCCTCGCGGGCCGCGAAGGAGTCCTTCGCCTGCGCGCGGAGCTTCATCAGCCGGGTGATGTCGACCTCGACGACCGAGGAGAGCTGCGCCTGCTCGTGCAGGGCCTTCACCATGTTGTCGCCGATGACCTTGCGGATGCGGGGCATCTTGACGGTCTGGCCGCGCAGCGGGGAGACCTCCAGGACCGGCGCCTTCTTGGCGGAGGCGGCCGGAGCGGCGGCAGCCGCCGGAGCCTGCGCGGCGAGGGCGGCCTTCGCGGCCTCGGCGGCGGCGACGACGTCCTGCTTGCGGATACGGCCGCCGACGCCGGTGCCCTTGACGGCGGCCAGGTCGACGCCGTTCTCGGCGGCGAGCTTGCGCACCAGCGGGGTCACGTACGCGCCGTCGTCACCGGTGGTCGCGGCGGGCGCCGGGGCCGGGGTGACGGGGGCGGGCGCGGCCACCGGCGCGGGGGCCGGAGCCGGAGCGGCGGGCGCGACCGGAGCGGCCGGCTGGACCGGAGCCGGGGCGGCGGCGGCCGGGGCGGCCGGAGCAGCCGGGGCGGGGGCCGGGGCGGCGGGGGCGGCCGGGGCGGCGGGAGCAGCGGCGGGGGCAGCGGGGGCGGCCGGCGCGGCGGCGGCCGGAGCCGCGCCCGGAGCGCCGATGACGGCCAGCTTCGCGCCGACCTCCGCGGTCTCGTCCTCGCCGACCACGATCTCCAGCAGCACGCCGGCGACCGGCGCGGGGATCTCGGTGTCGACCTTGTCCGTGGAGACCTCGAGCAGCGGCTCGTCCTCCGCGACCTCCTCGCCGACGGCCTTCAGCCAGCGGGTGACGGTGCCCTCGGTGACCGACTCGCCCAGCGCGGGCAGCACGACGTCGGTACCGGAGGCGCCACCTGCGGGAGCGGCGGGGGCGGCAGCGGCCGGAGCCGGAGCGGCGGGAGCCTCGGCGACCGGGGCGGGGGCGGCCGGAGCGGCGGCCGGGGCCTCGGCGGCGGGAGCCGGGGCGGCGGCGGGCGCGCCCGTGCCGTCGTCGATGACGGCGAGCTCGGCGCCGACCTCGACGGTCTCGTCCTCGGCGACCTTGATGGACGCGAGGATGCCGGCGGCGGGGGAGGGGATCTCGGTGTCGACCTTGTCCGTCGACACCTCCAGCAGCGGCTCGTCGGCCTCGACGCGCTCGCCCTCGGCCTTCAGCCAGCGGGTGACAGTGCCCTCGGTGACGCTCTCACCGAGTGCCGGAAGGGTTACGGAAACCGGCATGGTTTCTGTTGCTCCTTATTGGGGTCTCCCCTGCCCGACCGGGGTCGAGGGCTCGGGGAAGTGCGGAAGTCTGTGGTCGTCGTCGAGCCCTGCTCGACGCGGTGACTGGGACGGCGGGCGGCCGGGGAAACCCCCGGCCGGGCCGGTCAGTCGTGCGCGTGCAGCGGCTTGCCCGCGAGCGCGAGGTGGGCCTCGCCGAGCGCCTCGTTCTGCGTCGGGTGGGCGTGGATGAGCTGGGCGACCTCGGCGGGCAGCGCTTCCCAGTTGTAGATGAGCTGGGCTTCGCCGACCTGCTCGCCCATGCGGTCGCCGACCATGTGGACGCCGACCACGGCACCGTCCTTCACCTGGACGAGCTTGATCTCGCCCGAGGTGTTGAGGATCTTGCTCTTGCCGTTGCCCGCGAGGCTGTACTTGAGGGCGACGACCTTGTCCGCACCGTAGATCTCCTTGGCCTTGGCCTCGGTGATACCCACGGAGGCGACCTCGGGGTGGCAGTACGTCACGCGCGGGACGCCGTCGTAGTCGATCGGGACGGTCTTCAGACCGGCCAGCCGCTCCGCGACCAGCATGCCCTCGGCGAAGCCGACGTGCGCGAGCTGGAGCGTCGGGACGAGGTCGCCGACGGCGGAGATGGTGGGGACGTTCGTCCGCATGTACTCGTCGACCAGGACGTAGCCGCGGTCCATCGCGACGCCCTGCTCCTCGTAGCCGAGACCGGCCGAGACCGGGCCGCGGCCGACGGCGACGAGCAGGACCTCGGCCTCGAACTCCTTGCCGTCGGCGAGGGTGACCTTGACGCCGTTCTGGGTGTACTCGGCCTTCGAGAAGAAGGTGCCCAGGTTGAACTTGATGCCGCGCTTGCGGAACGCGCGCTCAAGAAGCTTGGAGGAGTTCTCGTCCTCGACCGGGACGAGGTGCTTGAGGCCCTCGATGACCGTCACCTCGGCACCGAAGGACTTCCACGCCGAGGCGAACTCGACGCCGATGACGCCGCCGCCCAGGATGATCGCGGACTGCGGCACGCGGTCCAGGACGAGCGCGTGGTCCGACGAGATGATGCGGTTGCCGTCGATCTCCAGGCCCGGCAGCGACTTCGGCACGGAGCCGGTCGCGAGGAGCACGTGGCGGCCCTGGATCCGCGAGCCGTTCACGTCGACGGAGGTCGGGGAGGACAGACGGCCCTCACCCTCGATGTACGTCACCTTGCGGGACGCGATGAGACCCTGCAGACCCTTGTACAGGCCCGAGATGACCCCGTCCTTGTACTTGTGGACGGCGGGTACGTCGATGCCCTCGAAGGTGGCCTTGACGCCGAACTGCGCGCTCTCGCGGGCCTGGTCGGCGATCTCGCCCGCGTGCAGCAGGGCCTTCGTGGGGATGCACCCACGGTGCAGGCAGGTACCGCCGACCTTGTCCTTCTCGATCAGGGCGACGTCCAGGCCCAACTGCGCTCCGCGCAGCGCCGCGGCGTAACCGCCGCTACCGCCGCCGAGGATCACTAGGTCGAAAACGGTGCTGGCGTCGTTCGCCACGTCACGTCCTCCATGCATGTGCGCCGTTACGCCGGGCACCTTTGTCCCTTACGGGTGGTTGACCGGTCGGTCGGCTGGTGTCCGGCCGCTCTTTCTACGGCCCTGTGGTGGGGGCCCTGTCCTGCCGAGAACCCATCTTCGCACTTGTCGGGGGCGAGCGAGACGCCGGGCCGGTGTGTGGGACGTCTGATCCATCACGTCGACGGGGTGCGGAGCCGGGTGAACCTGCGGATTTCGTCGTGGGCGAAACCCCGGTTCGGCCATACGAGCGGCCCCGGGCGCGGTGACGCCCGGGGCCGGTGTGCCGTACGAGGGCTCAGCCCAGGTCGCCGGCCGCCGTCAGCTCGGCGAGGCGGACCAGGGTGCGGACCGCGGAACCGGTGCCGCCCTTGGGGGTGTAGCCGAACGGACCGGCCTCGTTGAAGGCGGGGCCCGCGATGTCCAGGTGCGCCCAGGTGATGCCCTCGCCCACGAACTCGCGCAGGAACAGACCGGCGACCAGGCCGCCGCCCATGCGCTCGCCCATGTTGGCGATGTCGGCGGTGGGGGAGTCCATGCCCTTGCGCAGGTGCTCGGGCAGCGGCATCGGCCAGGACTCCTCGCCGACCTCCTCGGCGGCCTCGACGATCGCGCCACGGAACGCGTCGTCGTTGGCCATCACGCCGAAGGTGCGGTTGCCGAGCGCCAGCACCATCGCGCCGGTCAGCGTCGCCACGTCGACGATCGCGTCCGGCTTCTCCTCGGACGCCTTCCACAGCGCGTCCGCCAGGACCAGCCGGCCCTCGGCGTCGGTGTTCAGGACCTCGACGGTCTTGCCGCTGTACATGCGCAGGACGTCACCCGGACGGGTGGCGGAGCCGGACGGCATGTTCTCGGCGAGCGCGAGCCAGCCGGTGACGTTGACCTCCAGGCCGAGACGCGCGGCGGTGACCACGGCGGCGAAGACCGCGGCGGCGCCGGCCATGTCGCACTTCATCGTCTCGTTGTGACCGGCGGGCTTCAGCGAGATGCCGCCCGAGTCGTAGGTGATGCCCTTGCCGACGAAGGCGAGGTGCTTCGTGGCCTTCGAGGAGGTGTACGACAGCTTCACCAGGCGGGGACCGGCGGCCGAGCCGGAGCCGACGCCGAGGATGCCACCGAAGCCGCCCTTGGCCAGGGCCTTCTCGTCGAGCACCTGCACCTTGATGCCGTGCTCCTTGCCGGCCGCGGTGGCGACAGCGGCGAAGGACTCCGGGTTGAGGTCGTTCGGCGGGGTGTTGACGAGGTCGCGGGCGCGGTTGAGCTCCTCGGTCACGGCGGTGGCGCGCGCGAGGGCCGCCTTGTAGGCCGCGTCGCGGGGCTTGCCGCCGAGGACGGTCGCCTCACCGAGGGGACCCTTGCGGCCCTTGGCGGCCTCGTTGCGGCCCGTCTCCTTGTAGGCGTCGAAGCCGTACGCGCCCAGGCGGGCGCCCTCGGCGACGGCACCGGCGTCGGCGGCGTCCGAGACCGGCAGCGCGAACGCGGCCTTCTTGGCACCGGCGAGCGCGCGGGCGGCGACACCGGCCGCGCGGCGCAGCGTCTCGGCGTCGTAGCCGGCCTCGTCCTCGGGGACCGCTCCCAGGCCGACGGCCACCACGACGGGGGTCTTGAATCCGGACGGCGCGGGCAGCTTGGTCACCTCGCCCTCGGAGCCGGAGGCGCCGAGGGTCTCCAGGATTCCGGCGAGCCCGCCGTCGTAGGCGTTGTCAACGGCCTCGGCGCCCGGTGCGACGACCGGGCCCTTGGGGCCCTTCGCGACACCGACGACGATCGCGTCGGCCCGCAGACCGGACGCTGCGGCGGTGCTGAGAGTGAGAGCAGTCACGGTGGTGAGATCTCCGCTTCCATTGAAAGTTCGTGTGGCCGAGAAGGGGTGGGTCGACCGGGCCCGACGGCTGACCCTAGATCCGTCCTCGGGGGCGGTCCTTGCCGGGGCCCCCGAAGGGCCGGGCCAGTACCCGGGACGAGCCTACGCTCGGGGCCGGGTTTCGCTCATTTCTACGGACGTTCACCCACAGGTGGCGCCGTGCCGTATTCCCGCCCCTCACTCCCGGTGACCTGAGACACACTCATCGTGTTCAGTGGGCACGCCGCCCACTGCTTTGCACGATTTCCACAGATTCCCCATGGTTTCCACCCGTGGGGGATGCTCGAGGGGGAGAAAGCTACATATGGCACAGAGTCTGCATCGGTGGAGAGGGACGGCTGCCGTCCTGGGGGCCGCCGGACTCCTGGCGCTGGGCATGGGGGCACCCGGCGCGGCCGCGGCGCCGACGCCGCGGATCGATCTCAAGGTCCTGGTCGTCGACAACGGCGCGGGCCAGGTCGGAGCCATCACCACCGAACTGAGGAACGAGGGTGTCCCGTACACCACGGTCAACCTGGGTGACGCGAACCGTCCGACCATCAACGCGACGTTCCTGAGCGACACCGTGAACGGCGCCCCGCGCGCCAAGTACCAGGGCGTCGTCCTGCCGAACGAGGCGCCTTTCGGCGCGGGTTCGGCCGAACAGACCGCCCTGGAGACCTACGAGAAGACGTTCGGCATCCCGCAGGTCGACGCCTACACGTGGGCCCACCCCGAGGTCGGTCTCGACTACACCGACCAGAACGGCGGCTGGTCCGGCGTGCTGGACGGCCGGACCACCCAGATCACCGCGGCGGGCACGACCGGCCCGTTCCGCTACCTCGACGGACCCCTGACCTTCGAGGACAACGACCCGGCCGTGCAGGAGACCTACGGCTACGCGGCCCACCCGAGGGACGGGTTCACCAGCTACCTGAACGCGCCCAGCGGCGGTTCGATGCTCGGGCAGTACGAGCACGACGGGCGCCGCGAACTCGTGGTGACCTTCGCGTACAACCAGTACCAGAAGCAGTTCAAGGTCCTGGCGCGCGGAATCGTCGAATGGCTCACCCAGGGAGTCCACCTCGGGCAGGCCAGGAACTACTTCTCCGTCCACGTCGACGACGTCTTCGCGCCCGACGCCCGCTGGGACTCCGAGCGCAACTGCACCCCCGGCGACATCGACTGCGCGGGCAGCGACGGCGAGGACACCACCACGCCGATCCGGATGACCGCGGCCGACGCCGCCTACGCCGCCCAGTGGGAGGCCGACCGCGGATTCACGCTGGACATGGTCTTCAACGCCGGCGCGGGCGAGGAGTGGAAGACCGAGAACGGCGGCACCGACGCCCTCACGGACCGGCTGCTCGCCGACAAGGCCAAGTTCCGCTGGATGAACCACACCTACACGCACCTGTTCCTCGGCTGCGTCCAGGACACCACGACCGTCCCCTGGACCTGCGCGAAGAACACCAACGGCACCACGAAGTACGTGAGCCGGGCCGACATCTCCGAGCAGATCTCGGACAACAACGACTGGGCGGCTTCCCACGGCCTGTCCACCGACCGCACCGAGCTGGTGACCGGCGAGCACTCGGGCCTCAAGACGCTGCCCCAGCAGCCCGTCGACAACCCGAACCTCGCACGCGCCACGTCCGAGAACGGCGTCAAGTGGACCGGGTCCGACAACTCCCGTGAGCCCGAGCAGCGTTCGGTCGGCAACGGCGTGACGACCGTCCCCCGCTACCCGATGAACATCTACTACAACACCGGCACACCCCAGGAGATGGCCGACGAGTACAACTACATCTACACCTCGAAGGCCGCCGGCGGCAGCGGCGTGTGCGAGAACAACGCGACGTCCACCTGCCTGTCGGCCCCGCTGAACACGGCCACCGGCTACGCCGACTACATCGTCCCGGCCGAGGCGCGCACCGCGCTCGGGCACGCCATCGGCAACGACCCGCGTCCGCACTACGTCCACCAGTCCAACCTGGCCGAGGGCCGCATCCTCTACCCGGTCCTGGACAAGGTGCTCGCCGACTACAAGGCGATCTACGCCGACAACACCCCGCTGCAGAACCCCCGCCAGAGCGCCATCGGCACCGAACTGCAGCGCCGTACCGACTGGCAGACCGCCCTGGCGAGCGGCAAGGTCACGGCCTACCGCGTCGGCAACCAGGTCACCGTCACCGCCCCGTCGGGGACGCAGATCCCGGTGACCGCGCCCGCGGGGACCACGAAGCAACTCCTGGTCGGCACCACCCCGTTCGGGACGGCCTACGCGGGAGCGCGCAACGACTGGACCAAGCCGGAGCTTCTTCAGTCCGCGGTCAAGCTGAACCTGCCCGCGTAAGCACGGCGGCATCGCGGCTCGCGACGCGCACCCCGGCCCGACCGGCCGGGGTGCGCTCGTGAGCCGTGCGACGGGGAGCCGGGGGGGCTCTCCGGAAGAAACAGTCCCAGGGGGGAACCACGCATGATGCGCACCGGCCGTCATGTCACCATGCTCACCGAAGGCACCTACCCACATGTCCACGGCGGGGTCAGCACCTGGTGCGACCAGTTGGTCAAGGGCATGCCGGAGGTCGACTTCCACATCGTCTCGCTCACCGGCAGCGGCCGCGAACCCGTGACCTGGGAGCTGCCGCCCAACGTCTACCGGCACACCCGCGTACCGACCTGGGGGCCGCGCCCCGGCCGGGGGCGCCCGCCGCTGGGCCGCGCCCAGCGCCGCTTCGCCGAGATCTACGAACGCTTCCTGCTCTCCTTCCTCGACCCCGACTCGGCCGAGGACTTCGGCGACGCCCTGTTCGAACTGGCCGCGCTCGCCCGCGACGGACGCCTCTCGGCCGCCCTGCGCGGCGAAGCGGCGCTGCGCTCGCTGATGTGGATCTGGACCATGCCGCATCTGCCGACGGCCGCCGCCCGGCCCACCGTGCACGACGCGCTCACCGCGACGGACCTGCTGGAACACGCGCTGCGTCCGCTCGGCGTCCGGATCCCCGAGGACTCCGTCGCCCACGCGGTCAGCAGCGGCCTCGCCACGCTGCCCGCCCTCGTCGCGCACCACCTGGACGGGGTCCCGTTCCTGCTCACCGAGCACGGCATCTATCTGCGCGAGCGCTACCTCGGCTACCGCGGCGCCGAACAGCGCTGGCCCGTCAAGGCGTTCATGCTCGGCTTCTACCGCGAGCTGAACTCCCTCGGCTACCGCGCCGCCGACCTCATCACCCCCTGCAACCAGTACAACCGCCGCTGGGAGGAGCGCGGCGGCGCCGACGGGGACCGGATCCGTACGGTCTACAACGGCGTCGACCCGCACGCCTTCCCGCACGCGGGACCCGAACCCGCCGTGCCCACCCTCACCTGGTGCGGCCGGGTCGACCCCATCAAGGACCTGGAGACCCTCCTGCGCGCGTACGCCATGGTGCGCGCCGAACTGCCCGAGACCCGGCTGCGGCTGTTCGGTCCGGTACCGCCCGGCGGAGAGGCGTACCGCACCCGCCTGGAGAAGCTCGCCGCCGAACTGGGCGTCACCGACGGGCTGACCTTCGAGGGCCGTATCACCGAGGTGTGGCGCGCCTACGCGGCCGGCCATGTCGTCATGCTGTCCTCGATCTCGGAGGGCTTCCCGTTCTCGATCATCGAAGCCATGTCCTGCGGCCGTACGACGGTCTCCACGGACGTGGGCGGGGTCCGGGAGGCCGTCGGCGACACCGGCATCGTCGTTCCGCCGCGCGAACCGGAGAAGATGGCCGCCGCCGCCCTCGCCCTGCTGCGGGACGAGGAACGGCGCCTGGATCTCGGCGAGCTGTCCCGCCAGAGGGTCATCGACCGGTTCACGCTGCGCCGTTCCGTCGACGCGTTCAGGACCGTCTACCAGGAACTGGCCGGGCGGCCCACGGTGTACGAGCCCGCCGTGGAGACCGTCGACGACTGGACCCTCGAACTGCGCGACCCCTGGTACCAGGCCGTCGCCACGGACGGGACCGGCTGGTGAGCGGCTCCTTGCGCACCCAGCCCGGAGCGCACGAGGCCACCCGTCCCCTGGTGCCGAGCCAGCGCCGCCCGGCGAGCTGGGGACGGCCCGACCCGATCGACGAACTCGCCGCCGAACTCACGGAGTCCGTCACCGCGGCCGTCCATCCCGACGAGGTGGCCGCGCTCCTCGAGTCCGACGGCCTCTCCGACGACCAGATCCGCGAACGGTACGGAGTCACCAACTCCTTCGCCCTCGCCGAGGAGTTGTTCCGGCGGGTCGACCGGGGCTATCCCGAACCGGACGCGCCGGCCCCCGATCCCTGGGTGACCGGTCTGATCGGCTGCCTCCTGCGCGGCGTCGTCTTCGCCCTCCCCGGCCTCGGCTACGTCCTCGCCGCACCGCTCCTCGCGGGGCCGAGGGGCGCGTTCGGACTCCCGGCCGGGACCGTTCCGATGCTCGCCGGGGCGCTGTGCGGCTGGACCTGGAACCAGGGGCTCGCCCACCGCGCGTACACCTGGATGGGGCTCGGCGACCGCGCGGCCGCCCGCCGCGCCCTGCTCGTCGGCACCCCGGTCGGTGTCCTGCTCGGTTCCCTGGTGGCCCTCGCGGCGGCGGGATCGGCCGGCCGGGGCGCCGTCGCCTTCGCCGCGGGGCAGTCCGGCTACCTCGGCGCGGCCACCGTTCTGCTGGTCATGGGCAGGGAACGCACACTGCTCGCCGCCCTGGCCCCCATGACGGCGGGCGCGGCCCTCACCGTGTTCCACCCGGTCCCCGACCTGGCCCGCGTGGCCCTGCTCCTCGGCTCCCTCGTGGCGGTCGCCCTGCTCGGACTCCTCGAAGTGGCGCCGGCGGTAAGGGATCTGGGGGAGGGAAGCTGGGGCGCGGGACTGATCGCGCTGCTGCCGTACGGCACCCTGCGGGGCGGCGCCGAGCCGTCCGCACGGGCCGGTGCCCCACGGCCGGCCTCCGCGGGCCGGCCGGCCACGGGGAAACGGGTGACGGCTCCGGGCCGCGTCGCCGTCCTCGCCGCACGGCTGCGCGCCCGCCGGTCCGCCCCGCGCCGGCACGCCGGAACCCTCGCGTACGCGCTCTTCGGGCTCGGCAGCGGTGTCCTCGTGCTGTACGCGGCGCTCGGCGACGTCCTGACCGGAGCGCGGGGGGCGGCCGCCGCGCCGGCCGCGGTCGCCCTGACCCTCAGCATGGGCCCCGCCGAGTGGCTGCTCTTCCGCTTCCGCAGCGGCAGCCTCGCCGGACTGCGCTCCAGCACCTCGGCGAGGAGTTTCCGGCGGGTCACCGCCGGCGCGCTCCTGAGGTGCCTGACCGGCTACCTCGCCGCGCTGCTCGTGCTCGGCCTCGGCGTCTCCGCGCTGTGGCCGCACGCGCCCGCCGCCGCGGACGCGGTCAGGCTCGGCGGACTGCTCCTGCTGGGGGTGGTCATGTGGACCGGGCTGCTGCTCCAGTCCTTCGGTGCCGTCACCGGCACCGCCGCCGTCGTCTGTGCCGCCGCGGTCGCCCAGACCGCGGCCCTCGCCACGCACACGGGCGACGCGCACTGGGTGGGCCTGATCGCCTGCGGCGCGGCGGCGGGCGCACAGACCCTGCTCGTCTGCGCCCGGCTGGGAAAGGTGACGGCCCACCGGTGAAGACCCTCCTCGTCCCGTACTACGAACACCCCGCCGTCCGCCCGGCCGAGTGGGACGCGCTCGTCGCCGCCGCGCCCCGGCTGTACGGCGTGGTGCTCAACCCCGCCAGTGGACCCGGCGACCGCCCCGACCCGGGGTTCGCGGCGGTCGCCGCCCGGCTGCGCGCGGCGGACGTCCGGGTCCTCGGGTACGTCGACACGGATTACGGGCGCAGGCCGCTCGGGGACGTCCAGGGCGAACTGGCCCGCCACCGCGACTGGTTCGGCACCGACGGCGTCTTCCTGGACCAGGTGGCCGCGGCGGAGGGCGAGGTGGGCTACTACCGGCGGCTGGCGACCGCGGTCCGGGGACGGGACGGCGGCACCCTCGTCCTCAACCACGGCACGGCACCGCACCCTTCGTACGCCCGTGTCGCCGACGCCCTCGTCACCTTCGAGGGCACCTGGGCCACCTACCGGAGGAAGCCCCCGCCGCCGTGGACGGGCACCGGCGTGGGCCTGTGTCATCTCGTCCACGCGGCGCCCGCCGGCGTCGACACGGCGGCGCTCGCCCGGGAACGGGGTGCCGGACTCTTCTGCGCCGTCCCCGGCACCGGAGACCATCCCTGGGGCACCCTGCCCCACGGGCTGGCCCCCACCCCGTGAACGCGGTGATCAGCCCAGCGAGAGCACCACGAGCGCGGTCGTCGCCGCCGTCTCCGCGAGACCGCCGAACACATCGCCGGTGACACCGCCGAAGCGCCTGGTGCAGTGCCGCAGCAGCAGTTCGGCGGTCAGGACGGACAGCACCACCGCCATCGCGGCGCGCACGACGTCGTACGTCCCGACGAGCGCGCCCGCGCCCGCCGCCGCCCCGGTCACGGCCGCCGCCACCGGCAGCGCGCCCCACACCGGCACGGTGCCCGCGACCGCCGCGCCCAGCCCCCCGGGGCGGGCCGCGGGCACCCCGGTGCGGGCGGCCAGAGTGAGGGCGAGGCGGGCCGCGGCCGCCGAGACGACGGCCGCGAGGACACCCCGGCCCCACGAGACCTCGTACGCCTGGGCGAGTGCCGCCACCTGGGCGAGCAGGACGAACACGAGGGTGATCACGCCGAACGGCCCGATGTCCGACTGCTTCATGATCCGCAGCGCGTCCTCGGCCGGTTTTCCGCTGCCCAGTCCGTCGGCGGTGTCGGCGAGACCGTCGAGGTGCAGACCCCGGGTCAGCGCGGCCGGTACGGAGGCGGTGGCCACGGCCGCGAGCAGCGGGCCCGCACCCATGGCCAGCAGGGCCACACCGGCCAGCGCCGCGCCCGCCCCCACCACCAGACCGGCCAGGGGGGCGCACAGCATGCCGCCGCGCGCCGCGGCACGGTCCCAGCGGGTCACGTTCACCGGGAGCACGGTGAGGGTGCCGAAGGCGAAGCGGAGACTGTCGGGCAGGGAGGCGCCGGAGGCGGTCTTGGACATCGGCGCAGGCTATCCGGACGCCCGGAGGGCGGATACAGCGGTGCTGGATAAAGTTCGCATATGGGTCATTGGTTGAATCGGAACATCGTCGAGCCCGGGAAGCTCCCCCTGTTTCTGGCGCTGGCCTCGTTCGTCGTGACCTTCGTGGTCACCCGCGCCGTCGTGCGGATGATCCGCGCCGGCAAAGGGCCCTTCGGCAACGTCAAGGCCGGTGATCTGCACATCCACCACGTGGTCCCCGGAGTCGTGCTCACGGTGATCGGCGGCTTCGGCGCGGTCGCCGGCAGCCGCCACGGCTTCTGGCCCTGCGTGAGCGCCGTGGTCTTCGGTGTCGGAACGGGCCTCGTACTCGACGAGTTCGCGCTGATCCTGCACCTCGACGACGTCTACTGGACCGATGACGGCCGCAAGAGCGTCGAGGTCGTGGTGGTCACGGCGGCCCTCGTCGGCCTGATGCTCAGCGGCTTCTCACCGTTCGGCGTCAACGACGTCAGCGACCAGGAGGCGCAGAGCCGCGTGAGCGCGATCGCGACCATCGCCCTCAACTTCTTCTTCGCGCTGCTCACCCTGAGCAAGGGCAAGGCCCGCATGGCGATCTTCGGAGTGATCGTGCCCTTCATCGCCTTCATCGGAGCCGTCCGACTGGCCAAGCCCGCCTCGCCCTGGGCCAAGCGCTTCTACCGGAACCGGCCGCGCGCCCGCGCCAAGGCCAGGCTGCGCGCGTACCGGCACGACCGCCGCTGGTCGGGCCCCGCCCGCAGGCTTCAGGAGTGGATCGGCGGCAAACCCGACCCCGCCCCCGCCCGCTCCCTGTCCGAACGGCGGTGACGCGCGGCGGACAGAGCGCACACCACCAGTACCGCGGCGATCGCCGCCAGGTGCTCCTTGCCCGCCAGGTTGTCCTTGACGATCACCTCGGCCACCATCGCCCCGGTCACGATCGCCGCCGTCGCGTACGCCCGGTAGCGCCAGCCCAGGAACACCGCGAGGCCCACCACCGCCGCCGACGGACCGGTGTCGACGACCAGCGCGTCCGCCCCGGGCAGCCCCAGAGGCGCGTGCGGTCCGAGCGCGATGCCGACGCGGGCGTACAGCGTCCCGGCCAGCGTGGCGACGTACGCGACGACGAGGGTGCGCCACCACCCCAGACAGATCTCGGCGATCCCGAAGACGATCAGGATCTGCGCGAGCGCGCCCCACACGGGCAGATCCAGCGCCGGCACGAACAGGGACAGCGGGGTGCGGACCAGGGCGAGCCACAGCGGGTCCTCGGCCCGGACGGCACCCGCGTCCTGCACCAGCCGGTAGCCCCAGGACTGGTTCTGGACGAACTGGAGGACGGCCGTCAGGCACACCGCGCCGAGGGTCATCGGGACCGCCCGCCACCCCCTCGCCCGCAGGGCCCGGCGCACGGTCGCGTACAGCGGGCCCCACTCGGCGCGGGCCCAGCGGGCGAGTGCCGTCATCCGGTCGTCCCCGCGGCTCTCCTCGCGCCGGCCCCGGCCGGTGTCATCGGTGCGACTCCAGGTGCCTGCGGTGCAGCCACTTCGGCAGGCCGGGCGCCTCCAGGAACCCCTCGGCGCGCGCGGACGCGACCCCGATGCGCAGCAGGTCCGCGCTCTTCTCGAACAGCAGGAACCGCGGTTCCCAGATGGGCCGGTACTTGGCGTTGGCCCGGTACAGCGACTCGATCTGCCACCAGCGGGAGAAGAAGCTGAGCAGCGAACGCCACAGCCGCAGCACCGGACCCGCGCCGAGACGCGCCCCACGTTCGAAGACCGAACGGAACATCGCGAAGTTGAGCGAGACCTGGGTGATCCCGATCTCCCGGGCGCGCCGCAGGAGTTCGATCACCATGAACTCCATGAGCCCGTTCTCCGCGTCGCGGTCGCGCCGCATCAGGTCGAGGGAGAGCCCGCCGGGACCCCAGGGCACGAAGGACAGCACCGCCCTCAAGTCGCCCTCGGCGTCGGTGCATTCGAGCATCACGCAGCGCCCGTCCTCGGGGTCGCCGAGTCGTCCCAGCGCCATGCTGAAACCGCGCTCGGTCGCGCCGTCGCGCCAGTCGTCCGCGCGCCGGAGCAGATACGTCATCTCGGCGGCCGGGATGTCCTCGTGCCGTCGGATGCGCACCCGGTACCCGGCCCGCCCGACCCGGTTGTAGGCCTGCCGGACGGTGCGCATCGCCCGTCCCTCCAGGGTGAACTCGGCCGTCTCGACGAGGGCTTCGTCGCCCAGCTCCAGGGCGTCGAGGCCGTGCCGGGAGTAGACGGTGCCCGCCTCCTCGCTCGCGCCCATCACCGCCGGGATCCAGCCGTGCTCCCGGGCCTCGGCGAGCCAGGGTTCGATGGCGCCGGGCCAGGCCTCGGGGTCCCCGATGGGGTCACCGCTCGCCAGGGAGACCCCGCCCACCACCCGGTACGCCACCGCCGCCTTGCCGGTGGGCGACCAGACCACGCTCTTCTCCCGGCGCAGTGAGAAGTAGCCCAGCGAGTCCCGGTCGCCGTTGCGCTCCAGCAGCGCGCGCAGCCGTTTCTCGTCGTCCTCGGTGAGCGGGTCGACGGCGCGGCGGGAGCGGAACGCGGCATAGAGGACGGCGAGGACCAGCAGGGTGCTGAGCACGTTGACGCTGACGTTGACCCAGTTCGGGGTGGCGATCCCGGGGTAGTGGGAGTCGTCGGCGGCGACCGAGACGAGCCGCAGCGTGCCGTAGCGCCAGCGGTCCAGGAAGGTCGAACGGTGCGCGTCGTGCGCGTCGTTGGTGACGGTGACCAGCAGCGCGGCGAGCAGCGAGGTGACCAGGAGCCCGCCGATCGCGACGGCCGCCGCGAGCTTCGGGTTCGACCGGTCGCCCTTGGCGTAGAACTCCCGGCGGCCGACGGCCAGGGAGCCCACGAAGGCCGCCGTCAGTGCGAGCGAGACCCAGTTCTGCGCGTACTGGCGGATCTCCGGGAACGCCATCGCGACGCCGAACAGCAGCAGGAACAGCCCGCCGAGCACGGAGTTGAGGATCCACGCGGCCCGCTTGCGCCGCCGCATCGTGGTGGCCAGGAACATCGTGAACACACCGGAGGCGAAGCCGGCGGTCAGCAGGTAGGGCGTGAAGTAGTTCTCGGTGTTGTGCCGTCGCACGTCCTGTCCGAGGGAGACCCAGGCGGCGCTCAGAAAGTTGATGAACGTGACCGCGCGCAGGTACCAGACGGCCAGGGCGGCGGCCCGCCGGGAGCCGGCCGTGGACCGCCGTTCCCCGTCACTCCGACGCCCCGAAGCCCGCTCCTGCTCAACGGCAACGGCAATCCCGACATCTCCCATAAAACGGGATGATATGGGGCAAGAACAGTACTAAGAGGTCATTGAGTCCCTGGGGGAGATTCCTGTCAGCCACACGAAAAACTCAGCCCCTCCGGCCCCTTTTCGGGCGCGGGGAAATTTCAGCCCCTCCGGCGTTTGAGGAGCGGGGTCCGGGGCGGAGCCCCGGGGTCGGGTAGGGGCGGAGGGGGCGAGAGAAGGTCTTGGCGACGCCCCCGACCGGAGCCGGAACCCGACCTGGGCGCGAACTCCGGCCGGAACCCCGCCGGGGCTACGCCTCGGAGCCGGGGCTCGGGGTGGGCTCGGACGCGGTGCCGGGCTCGGAGTCGGGTCCGGAATCAGCATCGGCCTCGGCCTCGGGCCCGGAATCTGCATCGGGCCCGGAGCCGGACTCGGGCTCCGAGGACTTCTCCGGGGTTTCCTCCGCCGCCGGAACAGCGGCCTCCGGCAACTCCGCCGCAAGACGCGCCGCGGCCTGGACCAACGGCAGCGCGAGCAGCGCCCCCGCCCCCTCGCCCACGGTCACCCCATGATCGAGCAACGGCTCCAGAGCCATCCGGTCCAACGCCTTCGCCTGCGCCGGCTCCCCGCTCCGCTGCCCCGCCAGCCACCAGTCCGGCGCCCGGAAGGCGACCCGCTGACCGACCAGCGCGCACGCCGCCGACACCACACCGTCGAGGATCACCGGCATCTTGCGCACCGCGCTCTGCAGCAGGAACCCGGTCATCGCCGCCAGATCGGGCCCGCCCACCGTCGCCAGAAGCTGAAGCTGGTCCCCGAGCACGGGCCGCGCCCGCCGCAGCGCGTCGCGCACCGCGGCACACTTGCGCATCCACGCGAGGTCGTCGATGGCCTGCCCGCCCCGCCCGGTCACGACGGACGCGTCGGTCCCGCACAGCGCCGCGACCAGGGTGGCCGCCGCCGTGGTCCCGCCCACGCTGATGTCGCCGAGCACCACCAGATCCGTACCGGAGTCCGCCTCCTCGTCGGCGATGGCCACGCCGGCCCGGAACGCGGCCTCGGCCTCCTCCAGGGTCATCGCGTCCTCGACGTCGATCCGCCCCGAACCGCGCCGGACCCGGTGCCGTACGACCTCGTCGGGCAGCCCCTCGGGATCCGACTCCAGCGACATGTCGATCACGCGCACGGGCACGCCCAGCCCCCGGGCCAGCACCGACGCGGGGCTCCCGCCCTCCAGGACCGCCCGCACCAGCCGGCCGGCCTCGCCCGCGGGGCGCGCCGACACGCCGAGGGCGGCGACGCCGTGGTCGCCGGCGAACAGCACGGCGCGCGGGTGCTCGATCGGCCGTACCGGCACCGCGGACTGTGCCGCCGCCAGCCACTCACCCAGGTCGTCGAGGCGGCCCAGCGCCCCGGGCGGCACGGTCCGGCGCTCCCGGTACGCCTCGGCGTCACGGCGTACGCCTCCGTCGGGACGCTCGATCAGATCGGTGAAGTCGTCGAGATTAAGCGAGCTCATTCGCCGAACAGTACCGGCACTGATCGAACGCGTCCGCGCCACGTCGGTGCGCTCTGGATCGTCATCGCATACGTACCGTTTGTATCGGATTGTCGTACGGCTCGTCCCCGACAGGAGCGTCCATGCCCCCCACCCCGCAGCCGGTCTCCGAACGCCGTGCCGCCTACGCGGCCGAACTCGCCCAGGGCACCGCCCGGTTCCATGAACCACGCCGGGCCGACTGCCCGTGGTGCGGCTCGAACCGCCTGCGCACCCGCCTGCGGACGCCGGATCTGCGCCAGCGCAAGCCGGGAACGTTCGTCGTCGACGCGTGCGGGGACTGCGCCCACGCCTTCCAGAACCCCCGGCTCACCGCCGAGGGCCTGGCCTTCTACCGGCGGGAGGTGCGCGAGGACGCCCACGACGGCCTCGCCGAACGGCTGCTCGGTGCCCGCGGCGGAGCCGGACGCCACCTCGCGGCGGCCCGCGCCCTGCTGCCCTTCGGGGAAGCGGAGAGCTGGCTCGACATCGGCACCGGGCACGGACACTTCCCGGCGGCGGCCAAGGAGGTCCACCCGTACACCTCCTTCGACGGCCTCGACCCGACCCGGCGCGTCGAGCGGGCGCGGGCGGCGGGACGGGTGGAGGAGGCGCACGTCGGACGGCTCAGCGACCCGCGGATCGCCGAGCGGCTGCGCGCCCGCTACGACGTCGTGAGCATGCTCCACCACCTGGAGCACACCCCCGAACCGCGCGAGGAACTGCGCGCCGCGCTGGCGGTGTTGAGACCCGGCGGGCACCTCCTGGTCGAAGTGCCCGACCCCGACTGCGCGTTCGGCGCGCTGCTCGGGAAATGGTGGCCGGCGTACGGCCAGCCGCGCCATCTGCACCTCATGCCGCTGCCCAACCTGCTCGGCGAACTGGAGGCCCTCGGCTGCGTGGTCGTCGCCACGGACCGGCGCGAGCCGCACATCCCCCACGATCTCTCGGGCGCCCTCGCCCTGGCGCTCGGGCGCGTCCTCCCCGGACCCGACTCCCCCTGGCGCCCGGCACCGCCGACGCCCCTCCAGCGGACCACGCGCCGGGCCCTGAGCCGGGCGTCCGCCCCGCTCCTCGCCTCGGCCGCCGCGCTGGACCGGCTGCTGGCTCCCCTGCTGCGCCGCACCCGCTTCTCGAACGCGTACCGCGTCGTCGCCCGCAAGGAGGACTGAATCTCCGCCGTCCGCGAGGAGGCCCGAACCCCGGCCACCCGCGAGGAGGACCGAACCGCCGCCGCCGGCGAGGGCGATCCGGACCGCCGCCTTCCTCCGTCAGCCCCGCAGTGTCAGGGCCTGTCCCGCCACCACCAGCAGCACGTGCTCGCACTCCCCGGCGAAGGCCGCGTTCAGACGGCCGAGTTCGTCGCGGTAGCGGCGTCCGGACGCCGTGGCCGGAACGATGCCCGAGCCGACCTCGTTCGAGACGGCGACGAGCGTGCGGCGGGTGTCGCGGACAGCGGCGACGAGTTCCTCCACGCGGGCGCGCAGGGCGCGTTCACCGCCCCCCGACCACTCGGCGTCGTCCCAGGCGTTCACCGCGTCCATGGCGTCCGTCAGCCACAGGGAGAGACAGTCGACGAGCAGGGGCGGGCCGTCCTCCGCGAGGAGGGGGACCAGGTCGCAGGTCTCGACGGTCCCCCAGGAGCCGGGCCGCCGCTCACGGTGGACCCTCACCCGCTGCGTCCACTCGGAGTCCCCGCCGCGCGTCCCTCCCGTGGCGACGTACAGGACATCGGCGAAGGCCTCCATCCGGCGTTCCGCCTCCACGGACTTGCCCGACCGCGCTCCGCCGAGCACCAGCGTCCTGCGCGGCACGTCGGGCACGTCCTCGTAGACACCCACGTCGAGCGTCGTCCCGTCGGGCACGGCCCGCGCGCCCGCCGCGGCGAGCCGCCTGCGCAGCTCGGCCCCCGGGGGCACGTCGTGGTCGAGGTGCACCGCGATCACGTCCGTCGTCGGGTCGACCGCGCCGGCCGCGCGCAGCCTCGCCAGCGCGTCCGGCCGCCCCACGACGTCCAGGAGCACCATGTGGTAGGCCTCGCCGTTCTCGTCCAGACCCGCCGGGGCCGCGCCCGGCGGCAGGTACAGCAGCCGCTGTCCGGCCGGGCCGGTCACCGCGTACCCCGTGCCGGGCGCGTCCATCGGCACCGCCCGCACCCGGTGACCCGTCAGCAGCGCCAACTCCCGTCCGTCGGGCACCCGGCCGGGCTGCGGCAGCCCGGCCGGCACCTCCACGGCGGGTCCGTCGTGCGGATGGGAGAGCAGTACCTGCCGTACGCCGCCCAGCGAGTGCCCGGCGCGGGCCGCCGCGAACGCGGCGCCGGGTGTGAGGTCGAGCAGCAGTGTGCCGTCCACGAGCAGCGCGGTGGCCGCCCGCGCCTCCTCGCCGAGCGCGCTCGCGCAGGCGGCGCAGGGACAGTCGGGGCGGGGCAGGCCCGCGGGGGCACCGGTGCCGAGCAGAGTCAGTTCCACGCCGCCGATTTTTCCGTGTCCCCGGACGTCTTGCGCGTCCGGCTAGGCTTCGGACGGGAGACGGATCTTGTCCGGCTTCCGCTGTGCAGTGTGCTCACATCTTGGAGGCGTACATGGCGGCATGGACGTGGCGGTTCGAGAAGTCCGACGGGACAGAGGTCCAACCCGCGGTGCAGCCCGAGGAGTTCACCACCCAGGGCGACGCCGAGTCCTGGATCGGTGAGGTGTGGAAGGACCTTCTGGCGGGTGGCGCCGACCAGGTGTTCCTCTTCGAGGACAGCACGCAGATCTACGGCCCGATGAGCCTGCACGCCGAAGCGGAGTAGGCCGGTAGGGGTTGCCGGGACCACACTCCGGCAACCCGCCGCCGCCCGCCACGGCACCCGTGCGAGCGACACCGGCGGCGGTCCGCCCGGCGAACCGGTACGGGCTTCGGGACCGTTCGGCGCCCCGGGACCGGCCGACGGCTCCGGACCCGGCAGCGGCCGGGACCCGTCAACGGCTCGGAGCCGGTCGGCGACCGTGGGCCCTCAGCCCCGCACGCCGCACAGATGGAGGAGGGCCGCCACCTGGCGGTAGGGGTCCGTCCGGCCGGCCCGCTCCTCCGCGGCCAGCATGGCCTCCGCGTCCGGCGGCACCGGGGCGCCGTCGGACGCCGTGTCCGTGAAGACGCGCACCCCGTACCAGGCGTGCAGCGGGGCCCCGATCCCGGCGAGCGTGCCGGTCAGCGTGGTGAGACGGTCGGCGCGGACGTCGAGACCGAGCCGGTTCGTGTACGCCGTCGTGTCGAACGAGACCAGGGCCGTCGCCCAGTCCCCGCCGATCCCCGGCCGCATGGCCAGCGCGTCCGCGTTGCGCACCAGCAGCGAGAGCAGCCCGCCCGGGGCCAGCATCCGCGCCAGCCCGGCCAGCAGGGCGTCCGGCTCCTCGACGTACATCAGGACGCCGTGACACAGCACCACGTCGAAGCTGCCCGGCAGGAAGTGCACACCGGTCTCGTGCCCGTCGCCCTCGATGAGGCGCACCCGGCTCCGGATGCCCTCGGGCTCCGCGGCCAGCGACTCACGGGCCACGGACATCATCGTGGCGTCCCGCTCGAGGCCGGTCACCTGGTGGCCGGCCCGCGCGAGCCGCAGGGCCTGCGTGCCCTGGCCCGCCCCGACGTCCAGCACCCGCAGGCGCTGTCCCACCGGATACCGCCCGGTTATCTGCTCATCGAGCTGCCGGGCCACCAGTTCCTGTCGTACGACATCCCGCAGCCCGCCCAGCCTGCTCAGCCAGGCATCCGCCGCGCCCCCGGAGAACGACGTAGTGCTCAGGGCCGCTCTCCGCGCTTGACCTGCGGCTTCGGCAGCCGGAGTCGACGCATCTGGAGCGTGCGCATCAGCGCGTAGCGGACGGCGCCCTTCGTGTTCTCGTCCGGGAAGCGCGCGTTGAGCTGCTTCCTCAGGCGGATCGCGATGACGAACGAGTCGACAACGATCATCACGATGACGACCAGCCAGAGCAGCAGCGCCACGTTCTTGAGAACGGCGACCGGCACCACGCTCAGCATGAGGATGATCACGGCCAGCGGCAGGAAGAGTTCGGCGACGCACAGCCGCGAGTCCACGTAGTCGCGCGCGAACCGGCGCATCTTGCCCTTGTCGCGCACGGGCAGATAACGCTCGTCCCCGTTGGCGAGAGCCTGGCGCTGCCGCTCCATCGCCGTACGGCGGTCGTCGCGCTGGCGCTTTGCGGCCTCCTTGCGCGTCGTCGGCGTCTGGGCGACGCTGCGGCGCTGGGTCTGGGCCTCACTGCGCTTCGGCGTGGGGCGGCCCTTGGGGGCCTGAGGGTCACGGGTCATTGTGGAGTCGGTCACCGGCGCCTTGTCGGCGGGGGCCTTCTCTTCCTTCGCACGGCTACGGAACACAAAACCCAAGGGTACGGGGTCGGCGGGCATGGACGTCGATCGAGTGGGGAACGATCCGGCAACACCGTGCGTCTGTGCTGGACAGAGGGGACGTCGCCCCGGGGTGCCCCCCGGGTGCCACCTACTCCTTACGCCGGAGCGGTGGCGGGCGCAGTCGTCCTTGGGGATGAGCGCATCCGTCCCCGAACAGTGCGGTAATGGATGCAGGGCCCGTACTGTGGGTCCTGTTGCAGTACCTGGAGCCGGAGTCCGTCAGAAGGGGGCGCGCGAAGCCCATGAGCGGTGTCATGAAGCGTATGGGGATGATCTTCCGCGCGAAGGCGAACAAGGCCCTTGACCGGGCCGAGGACCCGCGCGAGACCCTCGATTACTCCTATCAGAAGCAGCTTGAGCTGCTCCAGAAGGTCCGGCGCGGCGTCGCCGACGTGGCGACGAGCCGCAAGCGTCTGGAACTTCAGCTCAACCAGCTCCAGAACCAGTCCTCCAAGCTGGAGGACCAGGGGCGCAAGGCCCTCGCGCTCGGCCGCGAGGACCTCGCCCGCGAGGCGCTGTCGCGCCGCGCCGCGCTCCAGCAGCAGGTCACCGACCTGGAGACGCAGCACCAGACCCTGCAGGGCGAGGAGGAGAAGCTCACCCTCGCCGCCCAGCGTCTGCAGGCCAAGGTCGACGCCTTCCGTACGAAGAAGGAGACGATCAAGGCGACGTACACGGCGGCCCAGGCACAGACCCGGATCGGCGAGGCCTTCTCCGGCATCTCCGAGGAGATGGGCGACGTGGGGCTCGCCATCCAGCGCGCCGAGGACAAGACCGCGCAGCTCCAGGCGCGGGCCGGCGCGATCGACGAGCTGCTCGCCTCCGGGGCCCTGGACGATCAGTCCGGGCTGGCGAAGGACGACATCCAGAGCGAGCTGGACCGGATCTCCGGCGGCTCCGACGTGGAGCTGGAGCTGCAGCGCATGAAGGCCGAGCTGGCCGGCGGTTCCTCGTCGCAGCAGCAGGCGATCGAGGGCGGCAACGGCCAGTCCCAGTCGTCTCAGCAGCAGGACACTCCGCGCTTCGACAAGCAGTGACCTGGCGGGCCCATGCCTGAGGAGGGCGACATGATCGTACGGATCATGGGGGAGGGGCAGGTGAGGCTGGACGACAGCCACCTCACCAGCCTGAACAAGCTGGACAACGAGCTGCTCACCGAGATGGAGAGGGGCGACGAGTCCGGCTTCCGCCGCACTCTGGCGGCCCTCCTGGACGCGGTGCGCGATGCCGGGAGCCCGCTCCCCGACGACTCGCTGGAGCCGTCGGAGCTCATCCTCCCGTCTCCGGACGCCACGCTCGAAGAGGTCCGCGAGATGCTCAGCGACGACGGTCTGATCCCCGGCTGACCTCCCCGCGTTCCGGGCGCCGCCCGGGACGCCGGGGCCGGCCCGCGCCCCGGCCGGGAATCGGGCCGGGCCCGCAGCGGTGCCGTACCGGCGGGTTCCCGGCCCGGCAGAGCCCCGTACCGTGGACCGGATGAGCACCCTGGAGCGTACGAGGGACTGGCTGCGGGACCACCGCCTCGCCCTGGACGCCGCCGTTGCGGCCGGCGTCCTCGTCGCCATGGTGGCCGGGTCCTTCGTCGACCCGCACGGCTCCGACGGTACGACCTGGAGCGCCCGCACCCCGGACGGCCTCAGCCTCGCCCTGATGGTCCTCGCGGCCGCGGCCCTGGTCTTCCGCCGCCGCGCGCCGATGAAGGTCCTCGCGGCGACCGTCGGCATCTCCCTGGTGGAACTGGTGACCGCCGACCCCCGCGCCCCGGTGGCCATGTCCGCCGTCGTCGCCCTCTACACCGTGGCCTCGTCCACCGACCGCCCCACCACCTGGCGCGTCGGCCTGGTCACCATGACGGTCCTGACGGCGGTCGCCATGCTCGCCGGGCCGCTGCCCTGGTACGCCCAGGACAACCTCGGCGTCTTCGCCTGGACCGGCATGGCCGCCGCGGCCGGTGACGCCGTCCGCAGCCGGCGTGCCTTCGTCCACGCGATCAAGGAACGCGCCCTGCGGGCCGAGCGCACCCGGGAGGGGGAGGCGCGCCGCCGGGTCGCCGAGGAGCGGCTGCGGATCGCCCGCGATCTGCACGACGTCGTCGCCCACCACATCGCCCTCGTCAACGTGCAGGCCGGAGTCGCCGCCCACGTCATGGACAAGCGCCCCGACCAGGCCAAGGAGGCGCTCGCCCACGTACGGGAGGCGAGCCGGTCCGCGCTGAACGAACTGCGCGCGACCGTCGGCCTGCTGCGTCAGTCCGGCGACCCCGAGGCTCCGACCGAGCCCGCCCCCGGGCTGGCCCGGCTCGACGAGCTCGCGGACACCTTCCGCAACGCGGGGCTCCCCGTCGAGGTGGCCCGTTCCGACTCCGGAACGGCGTTGCCCGCGGCCGCCGACCTCGCCGCGTACCGGGTGATCCAGGAGGCCCTGACCAATGTGCGCAAGCACGCGGGCCCGGGGGCGAAGGCCGAGGTCAGCGTGGTCCGCGTCGGGCCGGTGCTGGAGGTGACCGTCCTCGACAACGGCCCGGGACACGGCACCGGCCGCGGCGGGGAGACCGTCCCGGGACAGCAGACCGGCCCGGGAGCGGAGGACGACGGCCCCGGAGCGGACACCGGGCCGCCGGAGGGCGGCGGCCACGGGCTGCTCGGCATGCGCGAGCGCGTCACCGCGATCGGCGGGAGCTGCACGGCCGGTCCCCGCTACGGAGGCGGTTTCCGCGTCCATGCGATCCTTCCGGTCAAGAACCACGCGACTGCCCTGGGGGACCCCGTATGACGATCCGAGTCGTGCTCGCCGACGACCAGGCGCTGCTGCGCAGCGCCTTTCGCGTGCTGGTCGACTCGGAGCCCGACATGGAGGTCGTGGGGGAGGCCTCCGACGGCGCCCAGGCCGTGGCGGTGACCCGCGAGGAGCGGGCCGACGTGGTGCTGATGGACATCAGGATGCCGGGCACCGACGGACTCGCCGCCACCCGTCAGATCACCGCCGACCCGGGCCTCGCGCACGTACGCGTCGTGATGCTGACCACGTTCGAGGTCGACGAGTACGTCGTGCAGTCGCTGCGCGCCGGCGCGTCCGGGTTCCTCGGCAAGGGCGCCGAGCCCGAGGAACTGCTGAACGCCATCCGGATCGCCGCGGGCGGAGAGGCGCTGCTGTCCCCGGCCGCGACCAAGGGCCTCATCGCCCGGTTCCTCGCGCGGGGCGACGACGACGAGCCGGGTGCCGTCCGCTCCGAGCGGCTCGACGCGCTCACCGGGCGCGAGCGCGAGGTGCTCGTCCAGGTCGCCGCGGGCCACTCCAACGACGAGATCGCCGAGCGTCTCGAAGTGAGTCCGCTCACGGTGAAGACGCACGTCAACCGGGCCATGGCCAAGCTCGGCGCCCGTGACCGGGCTCAGCTCGTGGTCATCGCGTACGAGTCGGGGCTGGTACGCCCGAGGGTGGACTGAGCGTTACCTGCGCGTACTGCGGCTGGAGTAGGTTCCGGGTAAGGAAATGGACCCAGGGGCTACGGATCACCGCCCGTCCATGACCCAAGGTGTGACGTGGGGAGTTCCCCCGTCCCCCGCGTTCCGCTCGAACCACGGAAAAGAGACCCACCACCCATGTCCTGGCTGTCCAGATTCAGCCTCGCGCAGCGGGCCCTCATAGGGCTGATGTCGATCATCGCGCTCGTCTTCGGGGCGATAGCGATCCCCCAGCTCAAGCAGCAGTTGCTGCCCACCATCGAACTGCCCATGGTGTCCGTGCTCGCGCCGTACCAGGGTGCGTCTCCGGATGTGGTCGAGAAGCAGGTCGTCGAGCCCATCGAGGACAACCTCGAAGCCGTCGACGGCATCACCGGTGTCACCTCCACCGCCAGCGAGGGCAACGCCGTGATCATGGCGTCCTTCGACTACGGCAACGACACCAAGCAGCTCGTCGCCGACGTCCAGCAGGCCGTCAACCGGGCTCGCGCCCAGCTCCCGGACGACGTCGACCCGCAGGTCATCGCCGGTTCGACGGACGACATGCCGACCGTCGTCCTCGCCGTCACCTCCGGCAAGGACCAGCAGGCCCTGGCCGACCAGCTCGACCGCACGGTCGTCCCCGCCCTCGACGGCATCGACGGCGTCGGCCGGGTCGCGGTCACCGGTGTGCGTGACCTCCAGGTCACCGTCACGCCCGACGAGAAGAAGCTGGCGAAGGCCGGCCTCACCACGGCCGCCCTCGGCCAGGCCCTCCAGACCGGCGGAGCGACCGTCCCGGCCGGCTCCTTCGACGAGGACGGCAGCAACCACACCGTGCGGGTCGGCGGCGGCTTCACCTCGCTGGGGCAGATCCAGGACCTGATGGTCGTGGGACAGCCCGGCAGGAAGCCGGTGCGCCTCGGCAGCGTCGCCACCGTGAAGCAGGAGCCGGCCAAGGCCGACTCCATCACGCGCACCGACGGCAGCCCGAGCCTCGCCGTGATGGTCACCATGGACCACGACGGCAGCGCCGTCGCCATCTCCGACGCGGTCAAGGACAAGCTCCCCGGCCTGCGCGCCGACCTCGGTGCCGGCTCGACGATCACCGTCGTCAGCGACCAGGGCCCGGCGGTCTCCAAGTCCATCCACGGGCTGACCACCGAGGGCGCCCTCGGTCTGCTGTTCGCGGTCCTGGTCATCCTGCTCTTCCTGGCGTCGGTCCGCTCCACGCTGGTCACCGCGGTGTCCATCCCGCTGTCCGTGGTGCTGGCCCTGGTCGTGCTGTGGACCCGCGACCTGTCGCTGAACATGCTGACGCTGGGCGCGCTCACCATCGCGATCGGCCGGGTCGTCGACGACTCGATCGTCGTCCTGGAGAACATCAAGCGGCACCTCGGCTACGGCGAGGAGCGCCAGGAGGCGATCCTCACCGCCGTCCGCGAGGTGGCCGGAGCGGTCACCTCCTCGACGCTCACCACGGTCGCCGTCTTCCTGCCGATCGGATTGACCGGCGGCATGGTCGGTGAGCTGTTCGGCTCCTTCAGCCTCACGGTCACGGCGGCGCTCCTCGCGTCCCTGCTCGTCTCGCTGACGGTCGTCCCGGTGCTCTCGTACTGGTTCCTGCGCGCGCCCAAGGGCACCCCTGCGGACGCCGAGGAGGCCCGCCGCAAGGCCGAGGAGAAGGAGGAGCGCAGCCGTCTCCAGCGCTTCTACGTCCCGGTGCTGCGCTTCGCCACCCGCCGCAGGCTGACCAGCGTGCTGATCGCGGCCGCGATCCTCGTCGGCACGTTCGGCATGGCACCCCTGCTGAAGACGAACTTCTTCGACCAGGGCGAGCAGGAAGTCCTCACCGTCAAGCAGCAGTTGAAGCCGGGCACCAGCCTCGCCGAGACCGACGCGCAGGCGAAGAAGGTCGAGAAGCTCCTCGACGGCGTCAAGGGCGTCAAGGACTACCAGGTCACCATCGGCTCCTCCGGCTTCATGGCGGCCTTCGGCGGCGGTACGGACACCAACCAGGCGTCGTACCAGATCATGCTGGCGGACTCCGCGTCCTCGAAGGACGTCCAGGACCGCGTGGAGAAGGAGCTCGGCAAGCTCTCCGGCGCCGGCACCATCACGGTCGCGGCCGGCGACGGGTTCGGCAGCCAGGACCTCAAGGTCGTCGTGAAGGCCGCGGACGGGGACGTGCTGCGCAAGGCGGCCGGCCAGGTCCGCGACGAGGTCGCGAAGCTCGACGACGTCACCGACGTCACGAGCGACCTCTCCCAGAGCGTGCCGCGCATCTCGGTCAAGGCCAACTCCAAGGCGGCGGCGGCCGGTTTCGACGACGCCACGCTCGGCGCGGCGGTCGGCCAGGCGGTCCGCGGAACCACCAGCGGCAAGGCGATCCTGGACGACACCGAGCGGGACGTCGTCATCAAGTCCGCGAAGCCCGTCACCACGATCGCGGAGCTGCGCGGGCTGCGGCTCGGCGCGGTGAAGCTCGGTGACATCGCGGACGTGAAGCTGGTCGACGGGCCGGTCTCGATGACCCGGATCGACGGCCAGCGGGCCGCCACGATCACCGCCAGGCCGACCGGCGACAACACCGGCGCGGTCAGCAACGACCTCACGGCGAAGCTCGCGAAGCTGAAGCTGCCCGCCGGTGCCACGGCGTCGATCGGCGGTGTCTCCTCGGACCAGAGCGACGCGTTCAAGAACCTGGGCCTGGCGATGCTGGCGGCGATCGCGATCGTCTTCATGCTGCTCGTGGCGACGTTCCGCTCGCTGGTCCAGCCGCTGATCCTGCTCGTGTCGATCCCGTTCGCGGCGACCGGCGCGATCGGCCTGCTCGTCGCCACGGGCACCCCGATGGGTGTCCCCGCGATGATCGGCATGCTGATGCTCATCGGCATCGTGGTGACGAACGCGATCGTGCTGATCGACCTCGTCAACCAGTACCGGGCGCAGGGCTACGGCGTGGTCGAGGCCGTGATCGAGGGTGGCCGGCACCGGCTCCGCCCGATCCTGATGACGGCGCTGGCGACGATCTTCGCCCTCCTGCCGATGGCGCTGGGCGTGACCGGTGAGGGCGGCTTCATCGCGCAGCCGCTCGCGGTGGTCGTGATCGGCGGACTCATCAGCTCGACGCTGCTGACGCTGCTGCTCGTCCCGACGCTCTACGCGATGATCGAACTGCGCAAGGAGCGCCGGACGAAGAAGCGGGCGGCGAAGCGCGAGGCGAAGTCCGGCGTCGGCACCGACAAGAGTGCCGTCGGCGACGAGGACAAGTCCCCGGAGCCGGCCGAAGTCTGATCGGGTTCCGGCAAAGAAGGAAAAGAAAGAGAAGAGGCGCCCCTCGGTCAGGAGGGGCGCCTCTTCCATGTCACGTACGTGCGGGGGCGGCGGCTACGGCAGCGCCAGCATCCGCTCCAGCGCCAGCTTCGCGAACGCCTCGGTCTCCTTGTCGACCTCGATGCGGTTGACGAGGTTGCCCTCGGCGAGGGACTCCAGGGTCCACACCAGGTGGGGCAGGTCGATGCGGTTCATCGTCGAGCAGAAGCAGACCGTCTTGTCGAGGAAGACGATCTCCTTGCCCTCGGGCGCGAACCGGTTCGCGAGACGCCGTACGAGGTTCAGCTCCGTGCCGATCGCCCACTTGGAGCCGGCCGGGGCGGCCTCCAGGGCCTTGATGATGTACTCGGTGGAGCCGACGTAGTCCGCCGCCGCGACGACCTCGTTCTTGCACTCGGGGTGCACGAGGACGTTGACGCCCGGGATGCGCTTGCGCACGTCGTTCACCGAGTCCACGCTGAAGCGGCCGTGCACCGAGCAGTGGCCGCGCCACAGGATCATCTTCGCGCCGCGCAGCTCCTCCGTGGTCAGCCCGCCGTTCGGCTTGTGCGGGTTGTAGAGCACGCAGTCGTCCAGGGACATGCCCATGTCGCGGACGGCGGTGTTGCGGCCGAGGTGCTGGTCGGGCAGGAACAGCACCTGCGACCCCTGCTCGAAGGCCCACTCCAGGGCGCGCTGGGCGTTCGACGACGTACAGATCGTGCCGCCGTGCTTGCCGGTGAACGCCTTGATGTCCGCGGACGAGTTCATGTACGAGACGGGCACGACCCGCTCGGCGATACCGGCCTCGGTCAGGACGTCCCAGCACTCGGCGACCTGCTCGGCGGTGGCCATGTCGGCCATCGAGCAGCCCGCGGCGAGGTCCGGCAGGACGACCTTCTGGGCGTCGTCCGTCAGGATGTCGGCGGACTCCGCCATGAAGTGCACACCGCAGAAGACGATGTACTCGGCCTCCGGGCGGGCCGCCGCGTCGCGGGCCAGCTTGAAGGAGTCACCCGTGACGTCAGCGAACTGGATGACCTCGTCGCGCTGGTAGTGGTGGCCGAGCACGAAGACCTTGTCGCCGAGCTTCTCCTTGGCCGCCCGCGCGCGTTCGACCAGGTCCGGGTCGGACGGCGAGGGCAGGTCGCCGGGGCACTCGACGCCCCGCTCGCTCTTCGGGTCGGCCTGGCGGCCGAGCAGCAGCAGGGCGAGGGGCGTCGGCTGTACGTCGAGCTCCTGGGTCTGGGCGGTGGTCACGACACGCACCCTTTCTGTTCTGCGGGTCGCCGGGCTCCTCGCGGAACAGGCCGGCGGTACGATGCCTTTTCGTCTATTTGACGCTATCTATCATAACCGCTTCACGTCACGTTGACGATGGCCATAGCGTCCATGTGACGTGAATCCCGGTCGCCTCTCCGGCGGGTGACACCCGGGTGTCCGTGGGGTTGTCCACAGGCCGGTGTTCGTGCGCGGGCGCATGTGCGAGCATGAGAAGAGAAGGCAGAAGAACAAGAGCTCGGCCCGGAATGAATCCGCGGCCCCGCGGGTTGCAACCTGCGGCAAGCAGTCTCCGTACAACCCGGGAGAGAAGCAGATGTCCGTATCGGACGAGACCACCACCGTGAACGACGGCATCATCCTGTCCGACGCCGCTGCGGCCAAGATCAAGGCCCTGCTCGACCAGGAAGGCCGCGAGGACCTGGCGCTGCGCGTCGCCGTTCAGCCCGGCGGCTGCTCCGGCCTGCGGTACCAGCTCTTCTTCGACGAGCGCTCGCTCGACGGCGACGTCGTGAAGGACTTCGACGGTGTGAAGGTCGTCACCGACCGCATGAGCGCCCCGTACCTGGGCGGCGCCTCGATCGACTTCGTCGACACCATCGAGAAGCAGGGCTTCACGATCGACAACCCGAACGCGACGGGCTCCTGCGCCTGCGGCGACTCCTTCAGCTAGTCCGCCCCCGGGGCCTGGTCCACGGCCCGTGGCGAAGGCGCGTACACGCGGAGTACGGACGAAGGCGGCGTCCCCCTGTGAGGGGGACGCCGCCTTCGCGTGTCCGGGACCGGCCGGCCGCTACCGGGGCCCCGCCGACGTGGCTCCCGACGCCTCGGGGATATTGACGCGTCCGTGGTGGACCGCCTTGCCGTCGCTGCCCACGACCTCGCGGCCGCCCAGCGGCTCGTCCAGGCGCACGGTCTTCTCGTAGAACTTGGCGATCATGATGCAGACCTTGTTCTTCCAGGGCTTCTCCGTCACGGTGACGGTGACCTTGCCGGAGCTCTCGCTCGCCGACACCGTGTAGTCGGCGCACACCCCGCCGGTGAAGTCGACCGTCAGGTCCCTGCCGTCGGCGGTGTAGCCCTGGACGCCGACGTCACGCGTGGCCGCCGGTGAGGAGGGCTCGCCGGACGGTGCCGGCACGGTCGGGTCGGCACTTGGCGCCGCCGGCGATTCCGGCGAGGCCAGGAACGCCGGGTCGACCGCCGGATGCGTCACCGTGTATGTGTCCTGCGCGCCCGGCGCCCGCACCTCGAACAGCCAGGACGGCACCAGCGCCTGCCGCCCGTTCGCGCGCTGCGCCGCCAGTCCGAAGGTGGCCTTCTCGACGGTCACCGCCGTGTCCCTCGGCTCCGGGGAGGGGTGCTCGCACGGCATCTCGTCCCGGTCCTTCAGCGGTACGGGGCTCGCGCAGCCGCCGATGCCCATGCGCCGGTCGCCGCCCGTCGCCGGCGCCGACCCGTTCATCTCGTCCAGCGTCTTCCGCGCGCCGACGACCGGGTACGCGTCTCCCTCCACCGGTGTCTTCAACTGGCCGCTGCCGCCCACGACATGACCGTCCGTGCCGATCCGCAGCCCGGTCGTCCAGCCGTACGTGGGCAGTCCGCCCACGACCGGGTCGGCGTTCACGACCCGTACCCGGTCCATGAGCTGGCTCGCGTCGAGCTTCGCGTCGTCCTGGCCCACCGCCTTCAGCACGGGCGCCGCCGCCTTCTCGGCCGCCGCCTCGCTCACCGGGCCCGGCGCGGAGCCGGAGCGCGAGGAGTCGGAGTCCGAGGAGCCGGAGCCCGCGGGGCCGCACATCGTGACCTTGACGCAGTTGTCGCCTCCCGGCAGGGCGGAGCTGTAGGTCCAGGTTCCCGGGGCGTCGGCGGTCACCCGCAGATTCGGCTCGGTCCCGTCCTTGGCGGTGCCGGCCGTCCAGGCGTCCCCGGCGAGCCGGGGCGTTCCCGCCAGGCCCAGAGCCTTCGCGAGCCGCGCCACCTCGGCGCGGCTCACCCGGCCCTCGGCCCACTGCACGTGCGCCGAGCCGGGGCCGGTGGGGAGTGTGCCGCTCGCGCGGTACGTCGTGCCGTAGGGGTTGGGCTCGCCGGGCGCGATGCCCGCCGTACCGCCCGTGGACCCGTCGCCCGTGGTGCTCGCGGCGTAGCCGTCGAGGGCGAGCGGCGGGGGAGTGCCATCGGCGCCGGGGGTGCCGGAACGGCCGCCGCCGGACGCCGTCGTGGCGAAGTAGGCGCCGCCGCCCCCGATGAGCAACACGGCGGCGACGACCGAGGCGACGAGCACCGGGGTCTGCCGCCGGCGGCCCCCACCGGCCCCGTCACCCTCGACGGTGCCCGAGCCGTTCCTGAGGACGGCGACTTCGGGGTGCTCGTCCCGGGACGTCTCCCCGGCCCCACCGCCGCCGGAGCCCTCCGGGACACCCGCGTCGGAACCCTCGAGGGAAGCGGCGGAACCGGGGGAGCCCTGGCCGGAACCCGCGTCGGCCTGCTCGCCGGAGCCCTGGCCGGAACTCGTGTCGGCCTGCTCGCCGGAGCCCTGGCCGAAACCCGAGTCGGCTTCCTCTCCGGAGCCCGCGACGGAGCCGCGCGTGCCGGGAGCGGCCGCGTCCTCGGCATCCGCAGCGTGGTTTTTCGCCGTGCTGTCGGCGGCCTCCTCGGCGGAACCTTCCGCCTGCTCCCCGGCGGAAACCCCGGCCCGGTCCCCGGCGGGGTCCTCCACCACCCCGTCGTCAGCGTCCCCGGCAGGACCGTCTGCCCGGTCCCCGGCGGAAACCTCGGCGTGGTCCTCGGTCCGGTCCCCGGCGGAAACCTCGGCGTGGTCCTCGGTCCGGTCCCCGGCGGAGTCTTCCGCCGTGCTGTCGGCGGGATCCGCGGCGGTGTTCGCCGGGGCGGCCTCGGCGGTGTTCTCGGTCGCCTCCTCGGCGGGACCCTCGGCGTGACTCCCGGCGGGATCGGTCGCGTCGTTGTCGGGTCGCTCGGTGCTCACCGCATCGCTCCTTCGGCTCCACTGCAGTCCCATGACCCGGCCCTGTCGATGACGGGCACTCCAGGGTCGTATGGCACATCCCTTTTACGGGGGACGGCGATGGGACGCAGCGGGGGAGCGCACGGTTCCCTGCGAGCGCACCCCTTCTTCACCCGGTCGGCGCCGCCGGGCTCTCACCCGTACGGCGGCGCCGAACGGACGCCGCCGGTCAGTCGCCGTAGTCGGACATCGCGTCCAGCAGCCGCGCGGAGGCGGGCGGAACGGTCACGCCGTGGATGAGGGAGGGAGAGACATGGAGCGGGGGAACAGGTGCGGGGGCCGACCAGTGACCGGCCATCCGGGCGCAGTCGCCGCGCAGCGACGCCAGATCGCCTTCCACGTCGCCGACCGGGCCGAGCGAAGCAGTGCCGTGGACCTTGAGGTTCGTCATACCGGAACCGTATGCACCGTTGCCGTCACGAAGAAAGATCTACTATCGGGTAGTTTTGGCCCTTCAGGGGTCGCGTGCGGACCCGGTAGCGTTAACTGTCAATCCCCTCCCCTCGCAGGAGCGTGTCCTAGCCGTGCGTATCGCAGTCACCGGCTCCATCGCCACCGACCACCTCATGACCTTTCCCGGCCGTTTCGCCGACCAGCTCGTCGCGGACCAGCTGCACACGGTCTCCCTCTCCTTCCTGGTCGACAACCTCGATGTCCGCCGCGGCGGGGTCGGCGCGAACATCGCGTTCGGCATGGGGCAGCTCGGTACCCGCCCGATCCTGGTGGGAGCCGCGGGTTCCGACTTCGACGAGTACCGCGCCTGGCTGGACCGGCACGGCGTCGACACCGCCTCCGTGCGCATCTCGGAGGTGCTGCACACCGCGCGCTTCGTGTGCACCACGGACGCCGACCACAACCAGATCGGCTCGTTCTACACGGGCGCGATGAGCGAGGCCCGCCTCATCGAGCTCAAGGCCGTCGCGGACCGGGTCGGCGGTCTCGACCTCGTCCTGATCGGAGCGGACGACCCCGAGGGGATGCTCCGCCACACCGAGGAGTGCCGCTCGCGCGCGATCCCGTTCGCCGCCGACTTCTCGCAGCAGATCGCGCGCATGAACGGCGACGAGATCCGGGTCCTGCTGGACGGCGCGACGTTCCTCTTCTCGAACGAGTACGAGAAGGGGCTCATCGAGTCCAAGACGGGCTGGAACGACGCGGAGATCCTCTCCAAGGTCGGCCACCGGGTGACCACCCTCGGCTCGCGCGGTGTCCGCATCGAGCGCGTCGGCCACGACCCGATCGAGGTCGGCTGCCCCGAGGAGGAGCTCAAGGCGGACCCGACGGGCGTCGGCGACGCGTTCCGCGCCGGCTTCCTCTCCGGTCTCGCCTGGGGCGTCGACCTGGAGCGCGCCGCGCAGGTCGGCTGCATGCTCGCCACCCTCGTCATCGAGACGGTCGGCACGCAGGAGTACCAGCTCAGCCGCGCCCACTTCATGGACCGCTTCACCAAGGCGTACGGCGACGACGCCGCCACCGAGGTCCGGGCGCACCTGTCCTAGACCCGCGCAGCAGACCCGGGTCCGGGCCCGCCTCCGTACGACGGGGCGGGCCCGGAGCTCTGTCCGGGGGAGGCGGGCCCGCCCGGTGCCCCCGGAGGCCGGGGTCCCGGTTCGCGGTGCCACGACCTACGACAGCCGGCGGACCACGTAGGCCGAGCCGCGATCCGCCGGTTCCTCTCCGACGTACTCCTGGCCCCGCATCTCGCACCACGCGGGGATGTCGAGGCGGGCCGCCTCGTCGTCGGACAGGACGCGGACCGTGCCGCCGACCGGTACGTCCCCGATGACCTTGGCCAGCTCGATGACGGGGATCGGGCAGCGCCTGCCCAGCGCGTCGACCACCAGCGCGTCGGCGGACGCGGGCACCTTCGTCACCCCCGTCGGCGCCCCCAGCTTCTCGCGGACGCCCGAGACCGCGCCCGGGAGCACCGACAGGAAGCGGTCGACGTCCTCCTCCGCGGTACCGGGCGGCAGCGACACCCGGACATTGCCCTCGCTCAGGACACCCATGGCCTTCAGGACATGGCTGGGGATCAGGGTGCTGCTCGTGCAGGACGAGCCCGAGGAGACCGAGAAGCCCGCGCGGTCCAGTTCGTGCAGCAGAGTCTCTCCGTCGACATAGAGACAGGAGAAGGTGACGATCCCCGGGAGCCGGCGGACCGCTTCGCCGACCACCTCGACGTCCGGCACCAAGGCGGGCACCCGCGCCCGGATCCGCTCCGTCAGTTCACGCAGCCGTGCCGCCTCCACCGCCGCCTCCGCCCGGACGGCACGCAGCGAGGCCGCCGCGGCGACGATCGCGGGGATGTTCTCGAACCCGGCCGCCCGCCCCGACTCCCGCTCGTCCACGGGCCCTTGGGGCGCGAACCGTACGCCCTTGCGCACGACGAGCAGGCCGACACCCGAGGGGCCTCCCCATTTGTGGGCGCTCGCCGCCAACAGGGACCAGTCGCCCTCCACCCGTCCCCAGCCCAGCGACTGGGCCGCGTCCACCAGCAGCGGCACTCCTGCCTCCCGGCACATCTGTGCCACCTCGGCCACCGGCTGCTCCGTGCCCACCTCGTGGTTGGCGGACTGGAGGCAGGCCAGCGCGGTGCCGGGGGTCAGGGCCTCGGCGTAGGAAGAAGGGGACACCCTTCCGGTGCGCGCGACCTGAACGCGGGTCACCGCACCGCCCGACGCCTCGTGCGCGTCCGCCGAATGCAGTACCGACGAATGTTCGACGGCTGACACGATCAGGTGGTGTCCGACGCGTCGCCGGCCCGCCAGCGCACCCTCGATCCCGGAGTGCACCGCGCGGGTGCCGGAGGGGGTGAAGACCAGCTCGTCGGGGCGGCAGCCCACCGCCTCGGCCGCCGCCTCGCGCGCCGCGTCGAGCAGCAGCCGGGCCCTCCTTCCCTCACGGTAGAGACGGGCGGGATCGGCCCACCCCTCGTCGAACGAGGCCTGCAGGGCCTGCCGGGCGACGGGATGCAGCGGGGCCGCGGACGCGGCGTCGAAGTAGGACACACCCCCACGCTAGCTCCGCGAGGGCCCGCGACCGCCCGCCGCCGGCCCTTCCAAGGGGGCGTCAGAAGCCATCCGGACTGGGGCATTCCAGGTGCTCTGACAGGGGCTTCCAGGTCAAACAGCACTCCTTCGGGGAGTCGGGCGGCGCGTTGGGCACCCTCCCCGCGCGACCCCAAATAGCGTCCAGTAGGGTTTGGTCCGCATAAACATCCAAACCCCTGCCCGACGCAGGGCGGCGACCGACCAGCGAGAAGGCCGCAGCCAACAGCGCGGGCGAGACTCTCGGGAAGGCGCTACGTGAGTCCCAACGGCTCCGACCGCTCGCCGCGGCGCCCGATGCGGCGGAAGCTGCTGCAGGCAATGACTGCGGGCCTGGTCCTGGCGACAGCCACTGGTTGCTCGTACAACTGGGAAGACTTCCCCCGCCTTGGTATGCCCACCCCGGTCACGGAGGAGGCTCCGCGGATCCTCTCCCTCTGGCAGGGCTCGTGGGCGGCCGCGCTCGCCACGGGCGTGCTGGTCTGGGGCCTGATCCTGTGGAGCGTCGTCTTCCACCGGCGCAGCCGGACCAAGGTCGAAGTTCCTCCGCAGACCCGGTACAACATGCCCATCGAGGCGCTGTACACGGTGGTCCCGCTCATCATCGTCTCGGTGCTGTTCTACTTCACGGCACGCGACGAGACGAAGCTTCTCAGCCTCAAGCCGAAGCCCGACGTCACGGTCAACGTGGTCGGCTTCCAGTGGAGCTGGGGCTTCAACTACGTCGAGGACGTCCCCGGTTCTTCCGGGAACGCCAAGACCGACCCGAACCTGGCCGCCATTCCGGACCGGTTCAAGACGGACTTCCCGGCGAACGCCGGTGGTGTCTACGACGTCGGCACTCCCGCAACGCGGAACCCGCAGACGGGCAACCCGGGTCCGACCCTCTGGCTCCCCAAGGGCAAGACGGTCCGTTTCATCCTCACTTCGCGGGACGTCATCCACTCCTTCTGGGTGGTGCCGTTCCTCATGAAGCAGGACGTCATCCCGGGCCACACCAACTCCTTCCAGGTGACCCCCAACCGTGAGGGCACCTTCCTGGGCAAGTGCGCCGAGCTGTGCGGCGTCGACCACTCCCGGATGCTCTTCAACGTGAAGGTCGTCTCCCCCGAGCGCTACGAGGCCCACCTCAAGGAGCTCGTGGCGAAGGGACAGACCGGTTACGTCCCGGCCGGCATTGAGCAGACGGGCCACGAGAAGAACCGGGAGACGAACAACCTGTGAGCATCCTCAACGAACCCCAGGGTGCCGCCGCCGAAGACTCGTACGAGAACGAGCTGCCGGTGCGGCGCAAGCAGCCCGGCAGCGTCGTGATCAAGTGGCTCACCACCACCGACCACAAGACGATCGGCACGCTCTATCTGGTGACGTCGTTCGCGTTCTTCCTGGTCGGCGGCGTCATGGCGCTGCTCATGCGTGCCGAGCTGGCGCGTCCCGGACTGCAGATCATGTCGAACGAGCAGTTCAACCAGGCGTTCACGATGCACGGCACGATCATGCTGCTGATGTTCGCGACGCCGCTGTTCGCCGGTTTCACGAACTGGATCATGCCGCTGCAGATCGGCGCGCCCGACGTGGCGTTCCCGCGGCTGAACATGTTCGCCTACTGGCTGTACCTCTTCGGTTCGACGATCGCGGTCGGTGGCTTCCTCACCCCGCAGGGCGCGGCCGACTTCGGCTGGTTCGCCTACAGTCCGCTGTCGGACGCGGTCCGCTCGCCGGGCATCGGCGCCGACATGTGGATCATGGGTCTGGCCTTCTCCGGCTTCGGCACCATCCTCGGCGCGGTCAACTTCATCACCACGATCATCTGCATGCGCGCTCCCGGCATGACGATGTTCCGTATGCCGATCTTCGTGTGGAACGTCCTGCTCACCGCGGTTCTGGTGCTGCTGGCCTTCCCCGTCCTCGCCGCGGCGCTGTTCGCCCTGGAGGCGGACCGAAAATTCGGAGCGCACGTCTTCGACGCGACAAACGGCGGAGCCTTGCTCTGGCAACACCTCTTCTGGTTCTTCGGCCATCCAGAGGTGTACATCATCGCGTTGCCGTTCTTCGGCATCATCTCCGAAGTCATCCCGGTGTTCTCGCGCAAGCCGATGTTCGGTTACATGGGCCTGATCGGCGCGACCATCGCGATCGCGGGTCTCTCCGTGACCGTGTGGGCGCACCACATGTACGTCACCGGGGGCGTCCTCCTCCCGTTCTTCTCCTTCATGACGTTCCTCATCGCCGTACCGACCGGCGTGAAGTTCTTCAACTGGATCGGAACGATGTGGAAGGGCTCGCTGTCCTTCGAGACACCGATGCTCTGGGCCGTCGGCTTCCTCATCACCTTCACCTTCGGTGGTCTGACCGGCGTCATCCTGGCCTCGCCGCCGATGGACTTCCATGTGTCCGACTCCTACTTCGTGGTGGCGCACTTCCACTACGTCGTGTTCGGCACCGTGGTGTTCGCGATGTTCTCCGGCTTCCACTTCTGGTGGCCGAAGATGACGGGCAAGATGCTCGACGAGCGTCTCGGCAAGGTCACCTTCTGGACGCTGTTCGTGGGCTTCCACGGCACGTTCCTGGTGCAGCACTGGCTGGGTGCCGAGGGCATGCCGCGTCGTTACGCGGACTACCTCGCGGCCGACGGCTTCACCGCGCTGAACACGGTCTCGACGATCAGCTCGTTCCTGCTCGGCCTGTCGATCCTGCCGTTCCTCTACAACGTGTGGAAGACCGCCAAGTACGGCAAGAAGGTCGAGGTCGACGACCCGTGGGGTTACGGCCGTTCGCTCGAGTGGGCGACCTCCTGCCCGCCGCCGCGGCACAACTTCCTCACCCTGCCGCGGATCCGCAGTGAATCCCCGGCGTTCGACCTGCACCACCCGGAGATCGCCGCTCTCGACCAGCTCGAGAACGCCGGTCACGGTTCGTCGGCCCTTCCTGGCGGAAAGGAGGCCGGCAAGTGAAGGTCCAAGGCAAGATGTTCATCTGGCTGGCGCTGTTCATCCTCATCATGGGGATCGTCTACGGCGTCTGGTCCAAGGAGCCGGCCGGCACCACGGCCCTCTTCATGGGCTTCGGCCTGAGCATGATGATCGGCTACTACCTGGCCTTCACGGCCCGGCGGGTCGACGCCATGGCGCAGGACGACAAGGAGGCCGACGTCGCGGACGAGGCCGGCGAGGTGGGCTTCTTCAGCCCGCACAGCTGGCAGCCGCTCGCGCTCGGCACCGGTGGCGCGCTCGCCTTCCTGGGCGTCGTCTTCGGCTGGTGGCTGCTGTACTTCTCGGCACCGCTGATCATGCTCGGCCTGTGGGGCTGGGTCTTCGAGTACTACCACGGTGAGAACCGCACCCAGTAGCACGCGCTGAACGCCCGGGAGCCCGGACACTCCGTCAGGAGAGTCCGGGCTCCCTCGTTTGCCGCGACTTGTGTCCCTCGCTCGGCTCACCCGGCGCGCCGTGCTTGACGGGCGTCCATAGCGTGGACTCATGAACCACTCACCGCGCATCCGCACGGTCGTCAGCTGCACCGCGCTGGTGGTCGCCCTCGGCGCCGGCGCAGCCGCCTGCGGCTCCGACGACCACCCGCTCTCGGCGAAGCCGTACGACGCGGCGGGACAGATCTCGTTCAAGGGCCTCTCCGAGGACAGCAAGAAGCAGACCAAGGTCGACCCCGACAAGCCCCTGGAAATCACCTCCGAGAGTGACGAGGGGCGCATCACCGACGTGACCGCCACGGACGGGTCGGGGCGCTACGTCGCCGGCGAGCTGGCCGCCGACGGCAGCCGATGGCACAGCACCTCACCCCTCGCCGCGGGCGCTCACTACACGGTGCGCGTCAGCACCGAGGACGAGGACGGCGCCCCCGGCCGCAAGGTCATCGGCTTCGACACCAGTACGCCGAAGACGAAGGCGCTGCTGAACGTCGAGTTCGGGCCCAAGACGGGCAGATACGGCGTCGGCCAGCCGATAACCGCCGAACTCAGCGCCCCCGTCAAGGACAAGGCGGCCCGCACGATCGTCGAACGCGCCCTCCGGGTCGACTCCACCCCCGCGGTGGACGGCGCCTGGCACTGGGTGGACGACAAGACGCTGCACTACCGCCCCAAGGAGTACTGGCCCGCCCACGCCGGCATCACGGCCCACAGCAACCTCGCCGGCGTCAGGATCGGCGAACGCCTGTGGGGCGGCGACGCCAAGACGGTGAAGATCACCACGGGCGACAGCATGGTCGCCCTGACCGACGCCGCCACCCACTCCATGACCGTCTACCGCAACGGCCAGGACATCAAGGAGATCCCCGTCACCACGGGCAAGCCCGGCTTCGACACCCGCAACGGCGTCAAGGTCGTGCTCGGCAAGGAGTCCCTCGTACGGATGCGCGGTACCAGCATCGGCATAGCCGAGGGCAGTTCGGACTCCTACGACCTGGAGGTGCGCTACGCGACCCGGGTCACCTGGAGCGGTGAGTACGTCCACGCCGCGCCCTGGTCGACCGGCTCCCAGGGGTACGCGAACGTCAGCCACGGCTGCACCGGCATGAGCACCGCGAACGCCGAGTGGTTCTTCAACACGTTCAACGAGGGCGACATCGTCAAGGTCGTCAACTCCGACGGCAAGACGATGGACGCCTTCGGCAACGGCTTCGGCGACTGGAACCTCGACTGGAAGAACTGGCGCGAGGGCAGCGCGCTGGTGGCCGGTTCCCCCGACGCCCCCAGCCTCGCCCAGCGCGCCAGACTGCGCCCCGAGAGCGTGTGAGTGCGCGCCCCGGGCCTGTCCGCCGATCTTCCGCCGTACGGACGACGGGAGGGTGCGGACAGGCCCTGGCGGGGCGCGTGTAGCTCAGGCGCTCAGAAGATTCCTGCGACGCAGCAGGGAGGCCAGTGAGGCGGCGAACTCCACCGGGTCGACCGGCAGGGTCACCGCGGCGTCGGCACGGCTCCAGGTGGCCAGCCAGGCGTCCTGCGGGCGTCCGATGAGCACCAGCGCGGGCGGGCAGTTGAAGATCTCGTCCTTGATCTGCCGGCACACCCCCATGCCGCCCATCGGCACCGCCTCGCCGTCCAGGACACAGACGTCGATGCCGCCCTTGTCGAGCTCCCTGATGACGGCGGCCGGTGTCGCGCACTCGACGAACTCGACGAGGGGAGCGTCCGGGGCGGGCCTGCGCCCGGTGGCGAGCCGCACCTGCGCGCGGGTGTTGGAGTTGTCGCTGTAGACCAGCACCGTGGCGGTCGGCTGCATTCTTCCTCCGAGACGTCAGCGTCGTACGGACATCGTGCGGTCGGGCTGATCGTCCCCGCCCGATGCGCGGATGCTACTCCCTTGAACACCTCGTCAGCACCGGTTCGGACACGGCTTCGATGGTCCATCCGGGCTGGACACACCCGGTCAACACCCCGAACGGCACCCCCCGGCGTGAGGGCGGGATAAGCGACCGACATAATGTCGGTCGTGGCGACAGCAACGACAGTAGAAACCGGGCACGCGCACCCGTCGGTCAATCGGCCGAACCTCACCAGCGTCGGAACCATCATCTGGCTGAGTTCCGAGCTGATGTTCTTCGCGGCCCTCTTCGCGATGTACTTCACCCTGCGATCGGTGACCGGGCCGGATCACTGGAAGGAAATGGCGTCCAGCCTGAACCTTCCGTTCTCGGCGACGAACACCACGATCCTGGTGCTCTCCTCCCTGACCTGCCAGCTCGGCGTCTTCGCCGCCGAGCGCGGGGACGTGAAGAAGCTCCGGATGTGGTTCATCGTCACCTTCATCATGGGTGCGATCTTCATCGGCGGTCAGGTCTTCGAGTACACCGAACTGGTCAAGAAGGACGGGCTCTCGCTCTCCTCCGACCCCTACGGCTCGGTGTTCTACCTGACCACCGGCTTCCACGGACTGCATGTGACGGGCGGACTCATCGCCTTCCTGCTGGTCCTCGGTCGCACCTACGCGGCTCGGAGATTCACTCACGAGCAGGCGACCGCCGCCATCGTCGTGTCCTACTACTGGCACTTCGTCGATGTCGTCTGGATCGGCCTTTTCGCCACGATCTACCTGATCAAGTAATCGGGCCCACCGCCCGAAACATCCAGAAGCACCGACGCAGAAGATCCTGACACCGGGGTAATCCGTGAAAAAGCTCTCCGCACGACGACGCCATCCGCTGGCGGCGGTCGTCGTCCTACTCCTCGCGCTGGCGGCCACCGGGGGGCTGTACGCCGCGTTCGCACCCGCGGGCAAGGCACAGGCCGACGAAACCGCCCAGTCCCTCGGTATCACCGAGGGCCAGAAGCTGTACTCCGTGGGCTGCGCAAGCTGCCACGGAGCCGGCGGTCAGGGCAGTTCCGACGGTCCGAGCCTGGTGGGTGTGGGCGCCGCGGCGGTCGACTTCCAGGTCGGCACCGGCCGTATGCCGGCCCAGCAGCCGGGCGCTCAGATCCCGAAGAAGAAGGTCATCTACACGCAGGCCGAGATCGACCAGCTCGCGGCCTACATCGCCTCGCTCGGCGCCGGCCCCGCGATCCCGACCAAGAACCAGGTCAGCCCCGAGGGCGCGGACATCGCCAAGGGCGGTGAACTCTTCCGTACCAACTGCGCTCAGTGCCACAACTTCACCGGCAAGGGCGGCGCGCTGACGCACGGCAAGTTCGCGCCGAGCCTGGAGGGTGTCGACCCGAAGCACATCTACGAGGCCATGCAGACGGGCCCGCAGAACATGCCGTCCTTCCCCGACACCACGCTGACGGGGAAGAACAAGCAGGACATCATCGCGTACCTCGACGCGGTCAACGGTGACGACACCGAGAGCCCGGGCGGTCTTGAGCTGGGCGGCCTCGGGCCGGTCAGCGAGGGCCTGTTCGGCTGGGTCTTCGGTCTCGGAACCCTGGTCGCCGTCGCCGTCTGGGTCGCCGCTCGGACCGCAAAGGCCAAGAAGTCATGAGTAGCCAAGACATTCCAGAAGAGAACGTGCCCGCTGTGCGGGCCTCCGACGACCACGCCGGTCACGGTCATGGTGCGGTAGCCGTCGCGGACGAGCAGAACCCGTTCGCGGACCCGGGGCTGCCGCCCCACGAGCACCGCATCCAGGACATCGACGAGCGGGCCGCCCGGCGGTCCGAGCGTCTGGTCGCCCTGCTGTTCGTGCTGTCGATGGTGGCCACCGTCGGCTTCATCGCCGCGTACGTGGCGATCCCGAACGACAAGTCGATCTTCGTGTTCCCGCTCGGGCACATCGGCGCGCTGAACTTCGCGCTGGGCATGTGTCTCGGTGTGGCGCTGTTCTCGATCGGCGCGGGCGCGGTCCACTGGGCCCGCACCCTGATGTCCGACATGGAGATCGCCGACGAGCGTCACCCGATCGAGGCGGAGCCCGCGGTCAAGGCCAAGGTCCTGGCCGACTTCAAGGACGGCGCCAGGGAGTCCGCGCTCGGCCGCCGCAAGCTGATCCGCAACACGATGTTCGGCGCGCTGGCCCTGTTCCCGCTCTCCGGTGTCATGCTGCTGCGCGACCTCGGCCCGCTGCCCGGCACGAAGCTGCGCCACACGCTGTGGTCCAAGGGCAAGCTCCTCGTCAACATGAACACGAACGAGCCGCTGCGTCCCTCGGACCTGGCCGTCGGTTCGCTCACCTTCGCCAAGCCCGAGGGCCTGGAGGAGCACGACGAGGACTTCCAGAAGCAGATCGCCAAGGCGGCCCTGATGATCATCCGGCTCCAGCCGGAGGACATCAAGGACAAGCAGGAACTCGAGTGGTCCTACCAGGGCATCGTGGCGTACTCGAAGATCTGCACCCACGTCGGCTGTCCGATCTCCCTGTACGAGCAGCAGACGCACCACGCGCTGTGCCCGTGCCACCAGTCCACCTTCGACCTCTCCGACGGTGCCCGGGTCATCTTCGGCCCGGCGGGTCACGCCCTGCCGCAGCTGCAGATCGGCGTGAACGCTGAGGGCTACCTCGAAGCGCTCAGCGACTTCAAGGAGCCCGTCGGTCCTGCATTCTGGGAGCGCGGATGAGCACTACCACCACCTCCGACTCGCGCCCCTCGCGCGAGAAGGCACCCGCCGGTGAGCGGGTCGCCGACTGGGCCGACGGCCGTCTCGGGATCTACTCCCTGGCCAAGTCCAACATGCGCAAGATCTTCCCCGACCACTGGTCGTTCATGTTGGGTGAGGTCTGCCTCTACAGCTTCATCATCATCATCCTCACGGGTGTGTACCTGACCCTGTTCTTCCACCCGTCGATGAACGAGGTGGCGTACCACGGCAGCTACGTCCCGCTGCAGGGCCAGTTGATGTCCGAGGCGTTCAACTCGACCATGCACATCTCCTTCGATGTGCGCGGTGGTCTGCTGATCCGTCAGATCCACCACTGGGCCGCGCTGATCTTCCTCGCCGGCATGTTCGTGCACATGATGCGCGTGTTCTTCACGGGTGCGTTCCGCAAGCCGCGTGAGGTCAACTGGGTCTTCGGATTCCTGCTGTTCGTCCTCGGCATGTTCACCGGCTTCACCGGTTACTCGCTCCCGGACGACCTGCTCTCCGGCACCGGTGTCCGCTTCATGGAAGGCGCGGTCCTGTCCGTGCCGATCGTGGGCACGTACCTGTCGTTCTTCCTGTTCGGCGGCGAGTTCCCGGGCGGCGACTTCGTGGCCCGCTTCTACTCGGTGCACGTGCTGCTGCTGCCGGGCATCATGCTCGGCCTGGTCGTCGGCCACCTGATCCTGGTCTTCTACCACAAGCACACGCAGTTCGCGGGCCCCGGCAAGACGAACAACAACGTCGTCGGCATGCCGCTGCTGCCGGTCTACATGGCCAAGGCCGGAGGCTTCTTCTTCCTGGTCTTCGGTGTCATCGCGGCCATCTCGGCGATCGCCTCGATCAACCCGATCTGGACGATGGGTCCGTACCGTCCGGACATGGTGTCCACGGGCGCCCAGCCCGACTGGTACATGGGCTTCTCCGAAGGCCTGATCCGTGTCATGCCGGGCTGGGAGATCAACCTCTGGGGTCACACGCTCGTCCTGGGTGTGTTCATCCCGCTGGTGATCTTCCCGCTGGTCCTGGTCGCGATCGCGGTCTACCCGTTCATCGAGTCCTGGGTCACCGGCGACAAGCGCGAGCACCACATCCTGGACCGCCCGCGCAACGTCCCGACCCGGACCGCGTTCGGTGCCGCCTGGATCAGCTGGTACTTCGTCCTGCTCGTCGGCGGCGGCAACGACATCTGGGCCACGCACTTCCACCTGGCGATCAACTCGATCACCTGGTTCGTGCGCATCGCCTTCTTCGTCGTGCCGGTGCTCACCTTCATCGCCACCAAGCGGGTCTGCCTCGGCCTCCAGCGCCGGGACCGGGACAAGGTGCTGCACGGCCGCGAGTCGGGCATCATCAAGCGGCTGCCGCACGGTGAGTTCATCGAGGTGCACGAGCCGCTCAGCCAGGACGCGCTGCACACGCTCACCGCGCACGAGCAGTACAAGCCGGCCGAGATCGGCCCGACGGTCGACGAGAACGGTGTCGAGCGCAAGGTCTCGGGCACGCAGAAGCTGCGCGCCAAGATGAGCGAGGGCTTCTACGGGGACGAAGGCCAGATCCCCAAGCCCACCGTCGAGGAGTACAAGGAGATCGCGAGCGGCCACGGCCACCACTGATCCCTGATCCCCGGCTGTTCGCCACGGCAGGAGCCCCGTCCACGCAATGGACGGGGCTCTTCGCCGTCTCCGGGCTGGATAGGGTGGACTCACCCGGTGGTGCGGGGCGATCCACCCCGCGTCACCCATGACCGTGTCACCCGCGACCGCGTGACCCACGAACCCAGGAGCGACCATGAGCGCTGTGAACCCCGCTGGAGGCGACACCGCGGCGGGCCGTTCCTGGCCCGCGGTACTGAACGGACTGCTCGAAGGCCGCGACCAGAGCGCGGACGACACCGCCTGGGCCATGGACCGCATCATGCGCGGCGAGGCGACCGACGCGCAGATCGCCGGGTTCGTGGTGGCCCTGCGGGCCAAGGGCGAGACCGTCCAGGAGATCGCCGGACTCGTCCGCGCGATGTACGAGCACGCCAACGTGATCGAGGTGCCCGGACACACCGTCGACATCGTCGGAACGGGCGGCGACGGCGCGAAGACCGTCAACATCTCCACGATGTCCTCGATCGTGGTGGCCGGCACCGGCGCCAAGGTCGTCAAGCACGGCAACCGGGCGGCGTCCTCCGCGTCCGGGGCGTCGGACGTCCTGGAGAAGCTCGGCGTCAATCTCCAACTGCCGGTGAGCCGGGTCGCCGCGGTGGCCGAGGAGGCCGGGATCACCTTCTGCTTCGCGGTCAAGTTCCACCCGGCGCTGCGTCATGTGGCGGCGGCCCGCGGCCAGTTGGGCATCCGGACCACCTTCAACGTGCTCGGACCGCTGACCAACCCGGCGCGGGTGAAGGCCCAGGCGGTCGGCGTCGCCGATCCCAGGATGGCGCCGATCGTGGCGGGCGTGTTCGCCGAGCGCGGCAACTCCTCGCTCGTCTTCCGCGGCGACGACGGCCTCGACGAGCTGACCACCACCGCGGGCTCCCACGTCTGGGTGGTCCGCGACGGCAAGGTCACCGAGGAGCGCTTCGACCCCCGCGACGTCGGGCTCGACATCGTCCCCGTGGAGGCCCTGCGCGGCGCCGACGCCTCGTACAACGCGGAGGTCGCCCGGCGCCTCCTGGACGGCGAGAAGGGGCCCGTACGGGACGCGGTCCTGCTGAACTCGGCGGCCGCCCTGGTGGCCCTGTCGCCGACCGGCGCGCCGCTCGCCGAGCAACTCCGCGCCGGAATGGAGAAGGCCGCCGAGGCCATCGACTCCGGCGCCGCCAAGCGCACCCTGGAGCGCTGGGTGGCCGCCAGCAACGCCTGATCCACCCGGGATCCCACGCGAGACGCGGTCCGGATCGTGGACCGCGTCTTGCGTGGGGAAGATCCTCTGGCAAGATGCTGTACCAGGTCATGAGTGACAGCCATCAGGCCCCGGCCGGCTGTCCGGCAACCCTCCGTCCGTGGCGGGGTGCCCCGGGTGAAGACCAGGTCGTAGGCAGCGAGGCCTACGGCAAGCGCGGACCCCTCCCGCTCTCCGGGCGGACAACCAGGGGTCCTGGTCGTTCGAGGGAGCCTTCTGTGAGCAAGCGAATGCGTTAGGGCGCCGAGCCCCGCCTCCGCACACGCCTTTCACCCTTCTCCCGCGCTGAGCGCCGTCCTCCGGCGGCCGGCTCGCGCGGTGATTCCGCCTGCCTCTCACAGGAGCTCGCCATGTCTGCTTCCACCGTTGCCACCGACCGGACCGTTTGTGCCCCTCTGTCCGTTCTCGGCCGGGATGTCACCGTCCCGCTCGTCACCGGCGGCGAGGTGACCTACGCGGCGCTCGACTACGCCGCCAGCGCGCCCGCCCTCCAGCGGGTGTGGGACGACGTGGCCGCGTACGCGCCGTACTACGGCAGCGTCCACCGGGGCGCCGGCTACCTCTCGCAGCTCTCCACCGACCTCTTCGAGAACGCCCGCAGGACCGTCGCGGAGTTCCTCGACTGCCGCGCCGCCGACCAGGTGGTCTTCACCCGCTCCACCACCGACTCGCTCAACCTGCTCGCCGCGGCGCTCCCGGCCGGCTGCCAGGTCTTCGTCTTCGAGACCGAGCACCACGCCTCGCTGCTGCCCTGGCGTGACGCCCGGGTGACCTACCTGAACGCCCCGCGCACCCCCGCCGAGGCCGTCGAGACCCTGGAGTGCGCCCTCGCCGCCCGCGACCCTTACGGGCCGGCCCTGGTCTGCGTCACCGGCGCATCGAACGTCACCGGGGAGCTGTGGCCGGTGCGGGAGCTGGCCGCCGCCGCGCACGCCCACGGCGCCCGCATCGTCCTCGACGCGGCGCAGCTCGCCCCGCACCACCCGGTGTCGGTCCAGGACCTCGACGTCGACTGGGTCGCGTTCTCCGGGCACAAGCTGTACGCGCCCTTCGGCTCCGGCGTCCTCGCGGGCCGCTCCGACTGGCTGCGCGAGGCCGACCCCTACCTCGCGGGCGGCGGGGCCAGCCGCAAGGTCACCCGGCGCGCGGACGGCGGCGTGGACGTGGAGTGGCACGACAGCGCCGCCCGCCACGAGGCCGGCTCGCCGAACGTCATCGGCGCCTACTCGATCGCGTCGGCCTGCAAGGCGCTCACCGACGAGGGCTTCGACAACCTGCTCGCCCGCGAGCGGCACCTGATCCGCACCGTCCGCGAGGGCCTCGCCGAGGTCCCCGAGGTCCGCGTCCTCTCCCTCTTCGGTGACGACGCCCCGCGGGTCGGCGTCATCTCCTTCGTCGTCGAGGGCTGGAACAGCTCGCACTTCGCGGCCGCGCTCTCCGCCGAGTACGGCATCGGAGTGCGCGACGGCCTCTTCTGCGCCCACCCGCTCGTCCGCACACTCCTCGGCAGCGACCCGGAGACCGCGGGTGAGTGCGGAGCCCCCGAGGCCGCCCCCGGCGAGAAGTCCCTCAACGCCATCCGCGTCAGCTTCGGGGCCGGCACCCCCGACGAGCACGTCGAGCGGTTCGTCCGCGCGGTGCGCGAGCTCGTCAGGGACGGCGCGCGCTGGCAGTACCGCACCGAGGACGGCCGCTGCGTCCCGGCGGTCTGACGCCCACGGCAGCTCCGCCCGGAGGCGGCGCCGCGTCGGTCAGGAGTCGAGACCGATCGCGAACGCCGCCTCCAGGTCGTGCTGGGAGTACGTACGGAACGCCACGTGCGTGTCCGTCGCCTCGACGCCCGGGATCTTGCTGATCTTGCCGGGGATCACGTCCGCCAGGTCGTCGTGGGCCTGGACCCGGACCATGGCGATCAGGTCGTAGGTGCCGGTGACGGAGAAGACCTCGCTGACGCTCTCCAGCGACGCGATCGACTCGGCGATCTCGGGGATGCGGTCCACGCTGGTCTTGATGAGGACGATCGCGGTGATCACGGCTGGTTCTCTCCCTAGGGGCCGCTGCTGGGGATCTCACCCTACTCGCGGTCCACGGGACCCGGCCGCTCCACCGGGGGCCCCGGCAGGACCCTCCGGACGGGCACGACGGCCGGGCGGCGCCGGAAGCGGGCCCACGCGTAGACGAAACCCAGGGAGAAGCCCACGAGGTGGGCCAGATAGGCGACCCCGGGACCCGAGCTGCTGCGGCCCGCCGCCAGCCACTGCAGGGAGAACCAGAACGGCAGCACCACCCAGGCCGGGAACCTCAGCGGCAGGAAGAACAGGAACGGGAAGAGACTGGTCACCCGGGCCTTGGGAAAAAGGTAGAGGAACGCGCCGAGTACCGCGGAGATCGCCCCGGAGGCCCCGACCAGGGACTGCTGCGAGGTCGCGTTGGCGGCGGCGTACCCGAGCAGGGCCAGATACCCGCAGCCCAGGTAGAAGAGGGCGAACTCCAGATGGCCCATGCGTTCCTCGGTCATGAGCCCGAAGACGTAGAAGAAGAGCATGTTGCCCAGGAGATGGAGCCAGCTTCCGTGGATGAACAGGGCGGTCGCCGGTGTGAGCGCCTCGCCCGGCGCCCCGTCGAACAGGGCGGCCGGCACGACGCCCCAGCGGCGGAAATACGCCCGCTGCGCGACCAGCAGCTCGTCCCCGGTGCCGTACGCGGGATCGAGCCCCGAGGCGGGACCGATCACGAAGATCAGACAGCACAGGACGATCAGTCCGTACGTCACCGGCGCGGACCGGCCCCGCAGCGCCCCGCCGACCGTCGCACTCCAATTGCCGATCATGGTGCAGAGCATGACGTAACCACGCCGATGCGCACAGACCGCCTCGCCGCCGTGGACAGCCGAGCGTCGAGTACCCGCCAGGCCGTAGGGTTACGAGCCAAAGCGCCGGGAAAACCGCGCCGGACGGACACTAGAAGGAAAGCGGCTGCCCTATGACGGTTCCCCTGCCCGATGCCAAGACCCGCTGGCGCTGCACCCTCTGTGGCAACCTCACGCGTTTCGACGTGACTCGCTCGTCGAAGGTCGTCGAGTATGTGCACCTGGACCTGGCCGGTGAGCCGAAGGTCGAGGAGCGCGAGGTGGTCAGTGAGACCATCGAGGCGGTGCGGTGCCGTTGGTGCAACGCGGTGGATCAGGTCGAACTCGTGGACAGGCCGGGCGCCGGCTCCTGACGGAGCGGGGCCCGCACGGATATTGGGGTGAAACGGATGGTGGAGACCACAGGCGGGGAGCCGGACGACGGCACCGCCGAGGTGCTCGACCGTCCGCTGCCCGACGGCGTGCGCCGTCGGGTCGTGCAGATCGTCTCGGACGGCTTCGGCGGGCTGACGGTGTCCGAACTGCCCGCGCAATTGAGGCAGTACGCCCGGTTCGCCCCCAATCGCCGCGTCAAGTTCGCCGGTAACGCGATGGCGGCGGCGCTGGAGACGGACCCGCTGTTCAGACAGCGCATCGCCGAGAAGCTCAGAGAGACCCAGTCCGAGCTCGTCGGCGCTCTCGACTCGGGCGCGCCGCCCCCGGCCGCGGATCCGCTGGACGTGGCGGCCGCGGCCTATGTCGTGCGCCCGGCCGGCTGGGTGAAGCTCGTGACCGCCGCGGGCGAGGAGGCCCTGCGGGCGGACGCCGAGCGCGCCGGCGAGGAGAGCCGCGCCGAACTGGACCGGCTGCGCGCGGACCTCGCGGAGGCCCGCGGGCAGACCCGCGCCGAGACCGAACGGCTGCGTACGGAACTGGAGTCGGCCAGGAAGGAAGCGGAATCGCTTCACCGCAAGCTGCGCGGGGCCCTCAGTGACGTCAAGCGCGGTGAGGCGGCCCTGCGCAAGCTCCAGGCCGAGACGGACGGCGCGAAGGCGGAGAGCCAGGCACAGGTGTCCGCGGCCGAGAGCGAGACGCGGCGCCTCAAGGCGCGGCTCTCGGAGGCCGAGGCGGCCCTGGAGGCCACCCGCAAGGCGGCCCGCGAGGGGCGCAGCGTCGAGGACATGCGGGTGCGGCTGCTGCTCGACACGGTCCTGGAGGCGGCCCAGGGGCTGCGCCGGGAACTGGCGTTGCCTCCCGTCTCCGTGCGGCCCGCGGAGACGGTCGAGGCGGTCGAACCGGGGCGGATGACCCCGAAGGACATCGCCACCCGCGCGCTGTCCGAGAACGACCCCGCGATCCTGGACCAGTTGCTCGCGCTGCCCCAGGCGCATCTGGTCGTCGACGGCTACAACGTCACCAAGACCGGCTATCCCCAGATGCCGCTGGAGAAGCAGCGGCTGCGGCTGCTCGGACAGCTCTCGCAGCTCGCCGCGCAGACCGGCGCCGAGGTCACCTGTGTCTTCGACGGGGCGGAACTGGCCGCGCCGGTGCTGCTCGCGCCCCCGCGCGGGGTGCGGGTGCTCTTCTCCAAGCCCGGCGTCACGGCGGACGAGCTGATCCGTCAGCTCGTGCGGGCCGAGCCGCCCGGCCGCCCGGTCATCGTCGTCTCGACCGACCGTGAGGTGGCCGACGGGATCGCCAAGGCGGGTGCCCGGCCGGTGGCGTCCGTGGTGCTCCTCAAGCGCTTCTCGCGCGGCTGAGCATGCGCTGCTCGCGCGGCTGAGCGTTCTTTTCCTTCTTTCGTCCCTTTCGTTCCGCTTCGCGGAGCGGATTCCGTGCGGTCGGCGATCGGTTCCCTAAGTCGCATGAGTCCCCTACGTACCATGCGCAACGTCTAGGACTGATGCCCGAATTCGTCGGACATTCACACGACGTAGTGTCAAGCGAACATCACTGCAGGTGAGTTGATGGCAAAGAATGCTCTCCGTGACAAAGAATTTTCAGGTTTGGATTTGAACTGATCACAAGTAGGTCACTAGGGTCATGCCTCGAACCTCCAACTAGGGTGATCACTCATGGGGAGTGACGGTGGAGGGGCACCGCCCGTCGGCGTTTTCGGCAGGCGGCTGGAGGAAGAAGGAGCTCGCCTTCGTGGCGTCCCACCGTCGACCCAAGCAGCCGAGCCGCACCCGTGTGACCGTGCTCACCACCGCCGCCGCAGCAGCCGTTGTGCTGAGCGCCAACGCCGCCAACGCGGCCCCGTCCGAGAAGCCCAACAAGGACGAGGTCAAGACCAAGGTCGACAAGCTCTACGAAGAGGCCGAGCAGGCCACCGAGAAGCTCGACGGCGCCAAGGAGAAGCAGCAGAAG
>NZ_JBSFZS010000033.1:0-69844 GCF_053600395.1 Streptomyces sp. NPDC005070
GCCGTCTGTGACGTCAAGTCGGCCTGGCAGCAAGGTGGTTACACCAAGCCGTACATCATCCACAGGGCGGGCCCGGGCCGTTCACCCGCAGGTCACCGGCTCTTCGACGGGCTCGCCGAAGGTTTCGCGCCCTTCTTCAGGAAGCCCATGTCCTCGTACACCGGGGTCTGGAATCCGAACGCCCCGGTGTTCGCCAGGCCGACGCGGGCCGCGGCGAGCTGAGGACGCTGGTAGAGCGGGATGGAGCCGGCGGCGGCCCAGATGCGGGCGTCCGCCTTGCGGACCAGGGAGCGCTCCTCGCCCTCGTCCAGGGTGGAGAGCGCCTGGTCGAAGAGCTGATCGACCTGGTCGGTGCCGACGCGGGTGTAGTTCTGCTCGACGCTCAGCGAGCCGTCCGCCGCCGGCACGGGCTTGGCGTAGATCGGACGGGCGTCGGTGGCCGGGAAGGCGGAGGCGGGCCACGAGTAGAGCGCCAGGTCGTAGTCGCCCGAGGCGATGTGGTCCTTGAAGTAGCTCTCGTCGGAGACCTTCGTGATGTCCGTACGGACACCGACGCGCTGGAGCATCCGCGCGATCCGGTCGGCCACGAGCCGGAGGGACTCCGAGCCCGCGCCCGAGGGCACCACGAAGCGCAGCGCCAGCGGCTTACCGTCCTTGGCGAGGACATTGGACGCCGCGCCCGCCGGAGCGGCCGTCCCCCTGGGCGCGTACGCCCCCGGAAGCCCGCCCTGCCCTGCGTACTGGCGGCCGTCCATGTGCCGGGCGGCCTGCTCGTCCGTGTGGGCGCCCTGCCTCACGCCGGTCTGCTGCTCCTGCTTCCGCGCGTGGTCCCTGGGGTCCTGGGCGGGCTCCCGGCCCACCCCGGAGGGCTTGTCGTCGTCGCCGAGGACGTACGTCCCGCCGCCGCTCGGCCTGCCGTCCTCGGCGCCGTCCCTCTTCTTGCCCTGGGAGCCGGCGGCCTTCTCCGTCTTCTTCTGCTCCGTGATCGGACCGCCCGGCACCCACCCGGCGTCCGCGAGCAGCGCCCGCGCCTCGGCGGCGTCCTGGTTGCCGAGGGCGCCGCTGCTGTCGGCGTACGCGGCCTGGCCCGCGAGGGCGAGGTGGCTGCCGACCGGTTCGGCGGGCAGACCGAGCGGCCGGAGGACGGCCCGGGCGAGTTCCTTGCGGTTCAGGGCACGGGCCACCGCGCGGCGGACGCGCTCGTCGGCGAGGGGGCCCTCGGAGCCGTTGAGGGCGAGCTGGGTGAAGGCGGGTTCGAGGGACTTGCGGACCACGAAGGCGCTCGGTCCCGAACCCGAGGAAGCCTTCCTCGCGCCGGCCCCGCTGCCCTTCGTGCCCGACTCGCCCTTCTCGCTCTCGTCGTCCCGTTCGCCGTCGTCGGTCTTGTCGTGCTGAGAGCTCTTCTCGCTCTTCTCGCCGTCCTCGTCCTTGCCGGCCTTTTCGGCCGCCTTCTCGCTCTTGTCGCTGTCCTCGTCCTTGTTGCCCTTCTCGGCCTTCTCGGCCTTCTCGGCCTTCTCGGCCTTCTCGCTCTTCTCGTGCTTGGCGGTCTTCTCGGTCTTCTCGGTCTTCTCGTGCTCGGCGCTCTCGTCCGTGTCGCTCTTCTCGTCCGCCGGGTTCTTCCCGTCCTCCTCCTCGGACTCGTCCGTCTCGTCCTTCTTCCCGGACGTGGCCTTCCCGCTCTTCTCGCTCGTCGCGGAGGCCCCCTGCAACGGGGCGCCGTCCTTGTGCCGGGCGGCGAGGGTGACCTGCTCGGCCTCGGCGGGGTCGATCTCGGCCAGGTCGAGCTTGTCGTCGGCGAGGGCCTCGGCCCGCTTGTCCCGGGCGACGGCCACCAGATCGATCTCGTCGAGCTTGCTGGGACGGCCCCACCAGCGGGCGTTGCGCGTGAGGCGGACCCGGCCGGTCTTCCGGTCGACCGTCTTCACCGCGAAGGGCCCCGCGCTGACCTTGAGCTTGCTCCGCGCGCTGTCGTTGAAGGAGTCCGCGGTACCCATGACGTCCTTCGGGTACAGCGGCGAGAACAGCGCCTTCCAGTCGGCGTAGGGCCGCCTGAAGGTGACCCGGACCTCCAGGTTGTTCTTGCCCCGCTCGATCTTCTCGATCCGGTCGTAACCGGCGTTGCGCGCCGTCCAGTACGCGGAGTCCTTGCCGGACAGGGCGCGCCACTGGGCCGCGAAGTCGGCGGCGCCGATCTCGCGTCCGTCGCTCCACACGGCCTGCTGGTTGAGCTTGTACAGCACGACCTGCTTGGGCGACGTGCCCACGACCTTCGCCGACTCCAGGTAGTCGGAGTTGATCTTCGGCCGGCCGTTCGCGTCGAGCCGGTACATCGACGGCAGGACCGCACCGGCGACACGGGTGGTCGCCGCGTCGGCGTCCGACTGGAACGCGTTCAGCGTCTCCGGTACGGCGTCCACGGCCCAGCGCAGGGTGCCGCCGTCGGCGATCAGGCCACGGGACGCGGGCGCGATGTCCTGCACCGCCACGGGTCTGTCCGCCTCGTCGTCCGCACTGCACGCGGCGAGGGCGGGTACCGCGAGCACGCCCGCGGTCAGAAATGCGGCCGAGCGCATCACCGCGCGCAGTCCGACGCCTTCGTGGGACATCACTGCAACCTCCGGGGGACGCTCCGCCGCGGGAGCTGGTCCGTTTCTGGTCCCGTTCGGCGGTATTAGTGAGTTGATCCGATCTACGTGCCAACTGAAGAGCAGAGCGGCGGAGGGGAGGCGGCGACACGGCGACGGGGGCGGGGAACCCCACTCGTGCGGCGCAATCCGGAACCGCGCCGGGCCCCGCCACGGGTCTCATCCGGAATCGAGCCGGAGGGCAGCGCCCCGGGCCCGTATCCGGAATCGCGCCGGGGCCGCCCCGCGGGTCTGTATCCGGACACCGCGCACACGGGGGTAGGGCACCGGCGCCCGGTCCGTCGTGCCGTCCGGCCTGCCGCGCGGCCCTCCGGTCCGCTCCCGGGCGCGCGGGGAATTCGACCGGCGCACGGGCGGAAAGGGCGGCGCACGGTGTTCGTTCTGGAGCGCGACGGCCTTCAATCCGTGCACACGCCTTCACACGGGACCTTGTGACGCGCAACACTCGCAGGCGCATGAACGTTGCCGCCTGAAGGCCGCGGGGCCCACGGAAGTGAGGGCAAGTCATGTCCGTGCACGACGACCTGACGTCAGTCCAGCGCAGCCTCGACGATCTGCAGCGGTCGGTGCGGCGCCTGGAACAGCAGATGGGCACCGGTCTGGAGATGCGCCGAGTGCGCGCCGACGCCGACCACCTGCGGGAGAGCCTCGCGCTGCTGCGCGAGGCCGCCGGACCCTCCCCGAGGCGCCCCACCGGACCCGGGCCGGCGGTGTCGGCCTCCGGCAGGCTGCCCGACCTGGTGACCGTCTCCGACACCCCGTACGACAGCTCCTTGTGGACCGATTCCGACGACGAGGGTCTCGGCGCGCACCACGGTCCCTCCCACTAGCGCCCGCGACATCGGCGCACCCCCGAACCCGACCGGAGTGCGAAGTTGGCCACTGGTACGGAACCTCATCTGAACAGCGGCGGTGTACGAACGGGTACGCGCGCCGCGATCGCCGCCCCGCATCTGCGGACCGACCGCTGGTGGCTGGCGCCCGCCGCCACCGCGGCCGGGTTGCTGGCCTTCATCGTGTACTCGACGTGGCGGGCCTTCTCGGACACGCACTACTACGCGGCGCCCTACGTCTCGCCGTTCTACTCGCCCTGTCTGGCCGAGCGGTGCGGGACGATGCGCTCGGGCCCGAACGCGGACCTGTTCGGGAGCTGGTGGGGCATCTCCCCCGCCATCATCATCCTGGTCTTCCCGCTCGGCTTCCGGCTGACCTGCTACTACTACCGCAAGGCCTACTACCGGGGCTTCTGGGCGAGCCCGCCGGCCTGCGCGGTCGCCGAGCCGCACAAGAAGTACACCGGCGAGACCCGCTTCCCGCTGATCCTGCAGAACATCCACCGGTACTTCTTCTACGCGGCCCTCGTCGTCGCCGGCATCCTCACGTACGACACCGTGCTCTCCTTCCGCGACGAGCACTACGCCTGGGGCCACATGGGCCTCGGCACGCTGGTGTTCCTGGTCAACATCACGCTGATCTGGGCGTACACCCTCTCCTGCCATTCCTGCCGGCACATCGTCGGCGGGAAGCTCAAGCACTTCTCCAAGCACCCCGTGCGGTACCGGATGTGGCAGTGGGTCGGGAAACTGAACGCCCGTCACATGCTGCTGGCCTGGGCATCGTTGGTGAGCGTGGCGCTCGCCGACTTCTACGTGTACCTGGTCGCGTCCGGCGCCTTCGACGATCCGCGCTTCTTCTAGATTGGGTGGAGCCCCCTGATGTCCGTGGTCGACCGACAGGAGTGGGACGTCGTCGTGGTCGGTGCCGGTGGCGCCGGACTGCGTGCCGCGATCGAGGCACGCGAGCGCGGCGCCCGAACGGCGGTGATCTGCAAGTCGCTGTTCGGCAAGGCCCACACGGTGATGGCCGAGGGCGGCATCGCGGCCGCCATGGGCAATGTGAACTCCGGCGACAACTGGCAGGTCCACTTCCGCGACACCATGCGCGGCGGCAAGTTCCTCAACCAGTGGCGGATGGCCGAGCTGCACGCCCGCGAAGCACCGGACCGGGTCTGGGAGCTGGAGACCTGGGGCGCCCTCTTCGACCGGACGAAGGACGGGCGGATCTCGCAGCGCAACTTCGGCGGCCACGAGTATCCGCGCCTCGCCCACGTGGGCGACCGCACCGGCCTCGAACTGATCCGCACGCTCCAGCAGAAGATCGTGTCCCTCCAGCAGGAGGACATGCGGGAGACCGGTGACTACGAGTCGCGCCTGAAGATCTATCAGGAGTGCACCGTCACACGGATATTGAAGGACGGACAACGGGTCTCCGGGGCCTTCTGCTACGAGCGGGAGTCGGGGCGCTTCTTCGTCCTGGAGGCGCCCTCCGTGGTGATCGCCACCGGCGGCATCGGCAAGTCCTTCAAGGTGACGTCCAACTCGTGGGAGTACACGGGCGACGGACACGCGCTGGCGCTGCTCGCCGGGGCGCCGCTGCTGAACATGGAGTTCGTGCAGTTCCATCCGACCGGCATGGTCTGGCCGCCGTCGGTCAAGGGCATCCTCGTCACCGAGTCGGTGCGCGGTGACGGCGGGGTGCTGCGCAACTCCGAGGGCAAGCGGTTCATGTTCGACTACATCCCCGACGTCTTCAAGGAGAAGTACGCGCAGTCGGAGGAGGAGGGCGACCGCTGGTACGAGGACCCGGACCACAACCGGCGTCCTCCGGAGCTGCTGCCGCGCGACGAGGTGGCGCGGGCCATCAACTCCGAGGTCAAGGCGGGCCGCGGATCACCGCACGGCGGAGTGTTCCTCGACGTGTCGACCCGGATGCCCGCCGAGGTGATCCGGCGCCGGCTCCCCTCCATGTACCACCAGTTCAAGGAGCTGGCCGACGTCGACATCACCGCCGAGGCCATGGAGGTCGGGCCCACCTGTCACTACGTGATGGGCGGTATCGCGGTCGACTCGGACACGGCGGCGGCGCGCGGGGTGCCCGGGCTGTTCGCGGCCGGCGAGGTCGCGGGCGGCATGCACGGCTCCAACCGCCTCGGCGGCAACTCGCTCTCCGACCTGCTGGTGTTCGGGCGCAGGGCCGGGTGGCACGCGGCGGAGTACGCGGCCGGTCTCACCGGGGAGGACACCCGTCCGCCGTTGGACGACACCCAGGTCGACGAGGCCGCCGCGGAGGCGCTGAGGCCCTTCTCCGCCGAGGGACCCGAGTCCGTCCCCGCCACGTCGGCCGGCGGCGCGCCCGCCGTCGTCTCGCAGCCGCCCGAGAACCCGTACACCCTGCACCAGGAGCTCCAGCAGACCATGAACGACCTGGTCGGCATCATCCGCCGCGAGGCCGAGATGGAGCGGGCCCTGGAGAAGCTCGCCGAGCTGCGGGTACGGGCGCGCCGCGCCGGGGTGGAGGGCCACCGTCAGTTCAACCCGGGCTGGCACCTCTCCCTGGACCTGCGGAACATGCTCCTGGTCAGCGAGTGCGTCGCCCGGGCGGCGCTGGAGCGCGCGGAGTCGCGGGGCGGCCACACACGCGAGGACCACCCGGCGATGGAACGTTCCTGGCGTCGGATCAACCTGCTGTGCCGGCTCACCGATCCGACCGGCGGGCTGGCCGTCACCGACCCGGTGGCCGGACAGATCGACCTGGTGAACGAGACCACCCAGCCCATCCGCCCCGACCTGCTCGCCCTCTTCGAGAAGGAGGAGCTGGTCAAGTACCTCGCCGAAGAGGAGCTGTACGAGTGAGCAGCTACGAGGCCCGCTTCAAGGTGTGGCGTGGAGATGTGAAGGGCGGCGGCCTGGAGGACTTCGGCGTCGAGGTCAACGAGGGCGAGGTCGTCCTCGACATCATCCACCGGCTCCAGGCGACCCAGGCTCCCGACCTCGCCGTGCGCTGGAACTGCAAGGCGGGCAAATGCGGTTCGTGCTCGGCGGAGGTCAACGGCAGGCCCCGGCTGATGTGCATGACGCGGATGTCGGTGTTCACCCGGGAGGAGACGATCACCGTCACCCCGCTGCGCGCCTTTCCGGTCGTACGGGACCTGGTGACCGACGTCGGCTTCAACTACGACAAGGCGCGGGAGGTGCCCGCCTTCGTGCCGCCCGCCGGTGTCGGACCCGGCGAGTACCGGATGATGCAGGAGGACGTCGACCGGTCGCAGGAGTTCCGCAAGTGCATCGAGTGCTTCCTGTGCCAGGACACCTGCCATGTGGTCCGTGACCACGAGGAGAACAAGCCCGCGTTCGCCGGACCGCGCTTCCTGATGCGGGTGGCGGAGCTGGACATGCATCCGCTGGACGCGGCCGCGGACTCCGGCCTGGACCGCAAGCGCACGGCCCAGGAGGAGCACGGTCTCGGCTACTGCAACATCACCAAGTGCTGCACGGAGGTCTGCCCCGAGGGCATCAAGATCACGGACAACGCGCTGATCCCCTTGAAGGAGCGGGCGGTCGACCGCAAGTACGACCCGCTCGTGTGGCTGGGATCGAAGATCGGCCGGCGGCGGACGTAGGCGAGGGCCCGAGCGGGGACGGGGGCGGCGCGCCGTCCCTGGTCCGCGCGCGTCCTGCCGTCACCGCCCTTCGGTGTCCGGCGGGACCACGGGGCGTCGGCCCGGGTGCTGCCCCATCATCTGGACCACCTGGCTCGCGATGAACAGGCCCATCCCGCCCAGGGCGTAGGGCGTGAACTCGGCGTCGGGTCCGTGGAACGGTCCGAGGAACATGAACAGGGACCACCCCACGGCCCCCGTCAGCGCCCCCCAGCCCCACAGCTTCGGGCGCACGACCCTGCGACGCGCCCACGGCGGGATCCAGTACCGCGCGATGGCCGCGATCCCGAATCCGGCCTGCGCGATGACGATCAGTGCGGCGAACCCGACGAAATACCAGTGCATCGAACCCCCACTCCCCCGCGTGCCGGACAGGGGCACGTGCCGTGATCATCGCACGCGGGACCCGGGCCGTCATCGGATGACGGCGTCCCGCGGCGAACGTATCGCGGGGGCCCCGTACGGCCCCGGGCGGCGAGGGCGCCCGCGAGAACGACCCCCGCGCCCCTCCCGTACACCCCGATCCCTCCCGTACCCCAACTGACCCCAACTCCTCGTATACCGGTCGCGGAGGCGCTCGAACGGCCATACGCTCCCAAATGTGACGTCGCCCCTGAGCCGCCGCCGGTCGCGCCGGGTCCCGTCGCACATAGCCGTGCGGGTGGCGCATGCCGTGCTCGGGGGGCTGGTCGCGATGGGCTGGCTGGTGCTGCCGCTGGCGCGCGCGGGAGCCGACGCCCCGGTGGCCCGGGCGCGGGACACGGGCGTCGCCGCCCGGCCGGTCACGACCGCGCAGGACGGGACGACGACCGGCGATCTCGTGCCGCCCCTGGTCGCGGTCGGCGCCGCGGGCGCGCTGGCGGCGTACGGCTACGGGCGCCGCAGGCGGCGGGCGACGACCCGGACGACACCCGGCGGCGACCCGGAGATCATCCCCCTGCACGAACTCGACGACCGGGCGCGGCGGTTGCTCGTCGAGACCGACGACTGCGTACGCGTCGGGGCCGAGGAGCTCGCCCTCGCCGAGGACCGGTCGGCGGGCGACGCGATCGAGCCGTACGTCTACGACCTGAGGCACGCGGAAGCCGGGCTCGCCGCGGCCTTCCGGCTGCGGCAGCGCCTCGACGAGACGGAGGCCGCCGGCGTGGACCCGGCCCGGGACGAGAGCGACCGCAGGGAGGTCCTGGAGGAGATCATCGCCCACTGCCGGGAGGCCGGGGAGCGGCTGGACGCGGCGGCACCGGGGCTGGACCAGATCCGGGCGCTGGAGCGGAACGCGGTGGCCGCGCTGGAGTCCGCGGAGGCCCGCTTCCGGGAGGTCGCCGCGCGTATCCGCGACGCCGAGGCGACCCTCGCCGAGCTCCACGAGCGGTACGCCCCCGCCGCCTCGCTCCCGGTCGCCGGAGACGCCGAACAGGCCAAGGACCGGCTCCTGTTCACCACCTCCCATCTCAACCAAGCACGCCAGTACGCGGACCGGGGCGACGGCGCGAAGGCGGCGGCCCATCTGCGGGCGGCGGAGGGGGCGTTGGGGCAGGCACTCGACCTGGCGAACGGCGTGGAGCGGCTGGCTGCGGAACTGGACTCGGCGGCGGCCGGGCTGCCCTCGGCGATCACGGCGGCGGAGGCCTCGTGGAACGCGGCCCGAGCGCTCCCGGCGGAGGCCCGTGCCGGACTCGTCGGGCCGCTCGGGCACACGGAGGTCGTCCTCTCCGCCGTGCGTCACGAGACGGCCGCCGGGCCCCACGATCCGCTGGACGCGCTGCGCCGGGTGACGGAGGCCGGGGCGGGCCTGGCCGGGGCGGGGGGCGGCGACGTCCCCGACGGGCACGGCCAGGCGCTGCTGCCCGCGCGCAGCGCGCTCGCCGGGGCCGCGTGCTTCATCGGCACACACCGCGGGGCGGTGGGCAGCGAGGCGCGGACCCGGCTGGCGGAGGCGCGGCGGCTGCTCGGTCCGGGGTCCGTCCCGCTCTCCGAGGTGCTGCGGGCCGACGACCTCGCCCGTGAGGCGCGCCGGCTCGCCGAACGGGACGTACGGGCGTACGGCAATCCCTCGGGCGGCCGTGGGGGCGCCGGAGCGGGCGGCGCGGTGCTCGGCGGGATCCTGCTGAGCGACGGCGAGGGCGGCCCGATGAGCTACGGCGGCCCCCGCACCCGGGGCCGCCGGGGGGCGTTCTTCACCTGAACCGCCCGGGCAGCGCCCCCCGTACAGCGCTCAGCCCGCAGTCCTCAACCCGCAGTCCTCAACCCGCAACCCTCACCCCGCAGCCTTCGACGGTCAGAACAGGCTCAGTAGCGCTTCCGCCGGATCCGTGAGGCCTGTCTCGCCGTCCGGCAGGGGGAGTTCGAACCACACGGTCTTACCGCGCGGGGTGCGGCGGGAGCCCCATCCCGCGGAGAGGAGGCCGACGAGCTGGAGGCCCCGCCCGCCCTCGTCGGTGTCGCGGGCGCGGCGGCGGCGCGGCTGGACGAGCCCGGCGTCCCAGACCTCGCAGACGAGCGTGCGGTCGAGGAGCAGCCGCAGCCTGATCTCGCCCTCGCCGTAGCGCAGGGCGTTCGTCACCAGTTCGCTGACCAGCAGTTCCGTCGTGTCGACGAGCGGCTCCAGGTCCCAGGCGACGAGCTGGGCGCGGGTGTACTCGCGGGCCCGCCCCACGCTGCGCGGCTCGCGCGGCAGGGTCCAGTCGCCGACGGACTCGGCGGGCAGCCCCTGGACACGCGCCATCAGCAGGGCGATGTCGTCCTCGCCGTGATGGGTGTCGAGGGTGTTGAGGACGTGGTCGCAGACGTCCTCCAGCGGCCGGGAGGGGTCGGTGAGGGCGCCCACGAACGCCTGCAGTCCCTCGTCGAGGGGGTGGTCCCGCGATTCGACCAGTCCGTCCGTGTAGAGCGCCAGCAGCGCGCCTTCCGGCAGTTCGACCTCCACCTCCTCGAAGGGCTCGCCGCCGACCCCGAGCGGCATCCCGGGCGGCACGTCGAGCATCAGCGCGGTCTCACCGGGCTCGACCAGCACGGGCGGCAGGTGGCCCGCGTTGGCGAAGGTGCACCGACGGGTCACGGAGTCGTAGACGGCGTACACGCAGGTCGCGAGGTACACCTCGGAGAGGTCGGCGTCGCGGGGCTGACGGGCCGTGCGGGTGGCCTGCTGGACCCCTCCGGGGGTGCCGAGGCCGCGCGCGATCTCGTCCAGCGCCGAGAGGACCTCGGCGGGTTCGAGGTCGAGCAGGGCCAAGGTGCGTACCGCGGTGCGCAGTTCGCCCATCGCCACGGCGGCGCGCAGCCCGCGGCCCATCACGTCGCCCACGACGAGGGCCGTGCGGTGGCCGGGGAGTTCGATGACGTCGAACCAGTCGCCGCCGACCTCCGTCGCCGCGTTGCCCGGCAGATAGCGGCACGCGATGTCGAGGCCGGAGGCCTCGGGGTCGCCCGGGGGCAGCAGGGACCGCTGGAGGATGAGGGCGCGTTCGTGCTCGCGGCGGTACAGGCGCGCGTTGTCGATACAGACGGCCGCGCGGGCGGCCAGTTCCACGGCCAGCGCGCGGTCGCGCTCCCCGAACGGCTCGCTGCCCTTCGTACGGCAGAACTGGGCGAGTCCCACGACCGTGTCGTGGGCGACCATCGGGACCGCGAGCGTCGACTGGATGAGGCCGCCGTCGTCGGCGGGGATCTGCTGCGGCCGGGCGGTGCGCAGGGCGTCCGCGCAGGGCGAGTTGAACGGGTAGTGGTGGACCGCGCCGACGGCCACGGGCACCGGACCGCCCGCGAGGGGCGCGTCGGAGACGGCGCTGGCGAAGGCCACCCGGCGGAGTTCGGCGCTGCCGTCCGCGAGCCCTGGCGGGGTCTCGTCGCCGGCCAGCAGCCCCTGGTACAGGTCGACCGTCGCGAGGTCGCAGAAGCCGGGGACCACGACGTCCAGGAGCTCGCGTGCGGTGGTCTCCAGGTCGAGGGAGTTGCCTATGCGGGCGCCCGCCTCGTTCAGCAGGGCGAGGTTGCGGCGGGCGGCGGCCGCTTCGCGGGCGGCGGCGCGGCGGGAGGTGATGTCGGTTCCGAGCCACGCGATACCGATGGGGCGGCCGCTGCCGCTGTGCACCCGGTAGAGGTTGATGGACCAGTGACGGCGCTCGTCGGAGCCGGGTACCTGCCCGGTGACGTGCATGTCCGTTATGGACTCGCCGGTTTCCAGGACCCGGCGCAGGACCGCCGTCACCCGCTCGGCCTCGGCGTGCGGAAGATAGTCGTGGACACCCTTGCCGCGGTGGTCGTCGACCGTGCCGCCGAAGATCGAGGCGAACCGCTGGTTGGCGCGCCGGACCTGAAGGTCGGTGTCGATCAGCAGGAAGCCGAAAGGAGATTGACCGAAAATCGCCTGCGAGGCGGCCAGGTCCGTCTCGATCGTTCGCAGGGTACGGACGTCCACCACGATGCATACGGCGGCCCGCTCGCCGTGCTCGGTGGTCGTCGGCATCACGTAGACCTCGGCGAGGCCCTCCCTGCCCCCGGAGTCCTCGGAGCCCTCGTCGGCGTCCTCTGCGGCGGGTGTGCGGAACGGCACGAGCCCGGTCCACTCGCGGCCGTCCAGGATCTCCGCCATCTTCCGCTGACCGAACTCCCGCCGGTCCTCGCTGACGAACGCCTGGATGGGGTCCATGCCGACGGCCCGCTCCGCCGGGATGCCGAAGATCTGCTCGGCCCGCAGGCTCCACTGGTCGACGAGCCCGTCCGCACCGATGGAGAAGGAGGCGGCCTTGATGTAGTCGTAGATCGAACCGGGCGGACTGCTCTGCCACATGGCGTCACCCGGCACCTCGCCGGCCTCGCCCGTCCCGCCGGCCCGGTCGGCGTCCGGACCGGAGTCCGCGTAGTCCGTGTAGTCCGTATCGGCGTCGGCGTCGGCCGCGTGATCCGTGGTGGCCTCCGCGGCGTCGTCCGACGCGTAGTCCGTTGTGGTTTCCGCGGTGTCGTCCGTGGTGGCGTCCGCCGTGTCGCCGGGAACCGCGCGCGCGACATCGCCCGCCTCATCGGCCCTCGCGCCGTCCGACGGGTCCTCGGACTCCGTGGCCTTCGCTGGTATCTCGCTCACGCGAACCGTCCCCTCCAGCTCACCGCGTCCGGCACCGGTCACCGGGGGCGGCTGCCCGCAGTATCCAGCACTACGGTGCCGCGCGACACGGTGTTCACGATCACAGCACGGTCCCGATGGTTTTTGGACCGGCCGCGACATACTCCCAGTCTTCTAACCAGGTGGCACCCCGTCGAACCACACAAGGCGACACCGGTCGGGAGCGTGATCCGGCCGCACGCGGCGCGGGCGCGCCGGCCCCGGTGTCTCAGTCCGGTACGGCCAGCTCGAACCAGACGGTCTTGCCGGTGTCCGCGGGCCATGTGCCCCAGCGCCGGCACGAGCCGGCCAGAAGCTGGAGTCCGCGGCCGCTCTCGTCGGAGGTGTCGGCGGACCGTTCCCGGGGCGGGTCCGGCAGCGGGTCGGAGACCTCGACGCGCAGAGCGCCCGGCACGTCCTCGGGACGTACGAGACGGACGCCGATCGGTCCCGTGGCATGCCGGAGCGAGTTCGTCACCAGTTCGCTGACCAGGAGTGCGGTGATGTCGCCGAGGGAATCGAGGTCCCAGTCGCGGAGCTGTCCCCGGACGACGGCGCGGGCGGTGCGGACGGCACCGGGCTCCGCGGGAAAGGTCCACTCGGCGCAGTAGCCGTCAGTGTCGATCAAGCCGATCACTTCCCAGACCAGAAACCCCACCCATGCCCGGTTTCGGGGGGTTAAGGGGCACATACCCGGTATCGGTGGAGCTTTACCGCGCCCGGGGCACACTGTGGCGCGAACGGCGCACGAGGGGGCACTCGGGTCGTCAGACGCCCGGATCGAGCCACGGGAGTGCGCTCTTGACCGCCGGCACGTCCTGGTCCAGCCAGTCCACGTCCCAGATCTCCTCGGCACTCAGCCAGCGCAGTTGGTCGTGGTCCTGCAGGGGCTCCGGTTCGGCCGAGCCGGGCAGCAGCCGGGCGGCCCACACCACCAGGACGTATCCCGGCTTCAGCGGCCACTCCCCGGGGACGCGCTCCAGCGCCCGCGTGTCGATGCCGAGCTCCTCGCGCAGCTCGCGCACGAGGGCGTGTTCGGGGGTCTCACCCGGTTCGACCTTGCCGCCCGGAAGCTCCCAGCGCCCGGCGAGGTCGGGGGGCGCACTGCGGCGGGCGGCGAGCAGGCGTCCGCCGCGCACGAGGACGCCCGCGACCACCACGATCCGTTCCGTCATGCGCCGGAGCCTACGGGAGCGGAACGAGGTCCGGCTCCCGGCGGATCAGCGGGTTCCGTTCGACCCGATCCGCTCGACCCAGTAGAGCTGTTTGTGCCCGCGTTCGTCGAGGCTGTCCGCGATCTTCTGGGCCTCGGCCCGGGTCGCGTACCTGCCCACGCGATAGCGGTTGCCGTTGTCGTCCTGCCGTATGACGAGCCAGGGAAGCGTGATCGTGCTGTCGTTCATAGCGCCCCTCCACTTCCCGCCCCGGGCCCCCGTCGAACCCCGCATTCCATCGAAACCGCAATCCGCATATGCCCGAGCGTACGCCTTACCTTCACACAGCGAACACGGGTTTACACAAAGAGGTACGCAACCGGCCAGTAAGGAGGGTCGACCCGGGGGGCGCGCGCCGTCGAACACGCCGCGCACGACTCCTCGCACGCCCGCGAGCAGGGCGAAGTCGTTCCGCGGCCGCTCACTTGAGAAAGGCCAGATTCCAACCGGGCTCACGAGCGGGCCGGGTGACGCGCGGTCACTTCACGGGCAGGTGGTAGGCGATCCGGTAGCGGTCCGCCGGGACCACCACGTCCGCCGTCTCCACCGGGCGGTCCGAGGCATAGAACGTGCGCTGGATGACGACGACCACATGCCCGGGCACGCCGCCCAGCGCCAGGAGTTCCTCGGCGAGTCCGGGGCGCGCGCCGACCTCCTCGGTGACGTTGTCCACGATCACGTCGATGGCCGCCATGCGCTCGACGACACCCATGCCGCCGAGCGGGCCCTCCTCGGGGAGCATCACCGGCGTACGCCCGGTCACGGCGAGCGGCTCCCAGGACGTGGAGAGCATCATCGCCTCGCCGCCGTCGCGGTAGACGTAGTTCGTGCACATCACGCGGTCGCCCGGCTGAATGGCCAGCCGCTCGGCGATCGCGCCGCTCGCCTCGACCTGCCGGCTGCGGGACTCCCAGGTGCCGCGCACCCCGAAGTCGGCCTGCTCCTGGCGGAAGGGGGTGGCACCGCTGTCCGGCCGGTATCCGGAGCGGGCCACGCGGCGCGGCACCGGCCGCTCGCGGACGTACGTGCCCGAGCCGGAGCGGCCCTCGACCAGACCCTCGGCCATCAGCACCTTGCGCGCTTCCAGGGCGACGGTGTCCGAGACTCCGTACTCCTCGCGGATCCTGGCCTGCGAAGGGAGCCGGGTGTGCGGTGGCAGCGAGCCGTCGACGATCTTCTTGCGGAGATCACCCGCGACGCGCAGATACGCCGGCTGCTCACCGAATGTCACTTAGCCGCTCCCATCAGGTTGTACAGACAGCAACAGCGTGGCAACCGTGGGTTGTGCCATGCAAGCGAAGGCCAGAGAATCACTCGAAGTGATGAAGCGCGCCCTTGAGGGCATTACGCAGGCACTTTCTCCCCACTGTGGCCGCCGTCACACCTCGATTCCGCCACCGCCTTCGCCGCCGCTACCGGTGCCCCCTCCGTCGTCGTACACCGGCGGGGTGGTGGCGAGCCCCAGAGCCTTGCGGGTGGTGACCGTCTTCTTGGGGTCGATGAGCTTCAGGGCCTTCTCGTAGTGCTCGGAGAAGGTGTCCGCGTCCGGCGCGTCCGCGGCCTTCGCCCATTCCTTCGCCGAACGCTCCAGGTCCTTGGCCAGGGCCGCGACGAGTTTGGCGGCGTCCGGCGCGAACCTGTGGGCGGGCAGCCCGTCCGCCTCCCAGGCCAGCGCCTCCGAGACGTGGTCCGCCCACTCCTTGTAGCCGGGCAGGTCGTCGTCGATGTACTCGGTGTCGGGTATCCCGTCCAGCGCGTTGTCGATGGCCGCCGCCGAGCTCAGATAGGAGTACTGGTCGGGCTCCAGCGTGCGCTGGTCGTTGCGCAGGGAGCCCGTCAGGCCGCTCTCCTCGTCGGTGTTCCCGAACAGGCAGCTCACCTCGCGGTCGCCGGTGCGCCAGGTCTGTGCCGTCGGCGTGAAGGAGTACACGGCGACGTCGCCCGGGACGGCCCAGGAGTCCATCGCGTAGGTGTTCCGGAGCAGATAGCACCGCCGGTCGGCCTCGTCGGCGATCGCGTCCTGCCCCGGGTAGTCGCCCTCGGCCATCTCGAAGTCAGCGAACGCCTCGGCGTCGTGCTCGCCCGTGCACGGCACCTTGTCGACATCGATCGCCAGACCCTTCAGGGAGCCGCGTGGCGTGTCGAAGCACTCGCCCACCTCCAGCGAGAACGCCGAGCCTCCCGAGTCGCCTGCCGCGTCCTCGAAGCCCTCCCAGAACGCGCGCGCTCCCCCGGTGGCGACCGCGAGCGCGAGCAGCACGACACCGACCGACGACATCACCATGCCGGCCACCGCCATGCCCTTGCCGCGCTCGCCGCGCCGCTTGATCTGGACGAGCGCCACGATCCCGAGCACCAGCCCGACGGCGGGCAGGAAGCAGAGGATGCCGAGGACCAGCGCCGCGATCGCGAGCCCGTTGAAGGGAACGGGCCGGTTGTACGGGGAGTAGCCCTGCCCCCAGGGCCGGTACGGACCCGCGTACGGCGCCTGCGGGGGCTGCTGGAACGAGCCCTGCGGGGAGGGGTATCGGGGGTACGGTGCGGGCTGATGCGGCGGGGTCCCCGGCGGCGGGTACTGCCCCTCGGGCTGCTGCGGTCCGGGCGGCGGGGGTATGGCCACGGTTTCCCTTGCTCCTCATCCATCCGCGATGGAACGCGCGTACGACAGCCGACTGGCTGGGCGCATCGTAAGCACGGCACGGGCGGGGTCGTGACAGGGGCTGTCGGCCGGCAACCGGAGCATGGCCGGTCCCGGACCCTCGAAGCGCTCCGCCCCCCGTAGCCTCGAAGGGCTCCGTCCCCGGCCCTCGAAGCGCTCCGTCCCCCGGCCCTCGCGTCTAACCTGCATCCATGACTGCACTGCCGGACTGCTTCTGCCCGACGGACGGCACGCGCGTCCCCGCCGGCTCGCTCACCTGGTGCTGCCCGGTCTGCCGCGGCCCGCTCGACCTGGACTTCGCGCCGACACCGGCTCCCCTCGCGTCCCTCACCGGCCGGGTGAACTCGCTGTGGCGGTACGCGGAGTGCCTGCCGCTGGCCGCACCCACGGTCAGCCTCGGCGAGGGCCGTACTCCGCTGGTCCCGCTGCGCGAGGGCGTGCTCGCCAAGCTCGACTTCCTCATGCCGACGCTGTCGTTCAAGGACCGCGGGGCCGTGCTGCTGGCCGAACTGGCGCTGCGGCTCGGGCCCCGGCAGGTGCTCGCGGACAGCAGTGGCAACGCGGGCACGGCCGTCGCCGCGTACTGCGCCCGGGCCGGGCTGCCGTGCACGGTGTACGTCCCCGAGGGCACCTCGCCCAAGAAGCTGGAGCAGATCGAGGCGCACGGGGCACGGCTGCGGGTGGTCGACGGCGACCGCGAGGCGACGGCACACGCGGCGCGCGAGGCGGCCGACGAGGACGGCGTGTTCTACGCCTCGCACGTCTTCAACCCGTACTTCCTGCACGGCACGAAGACGTACGTCCACGAACTCTGGGAGGACCTCGGCGGACGTCTGCCGGACGTCGTCGTGCTGCCGGTCGGCAACGGCACGCTGCTCCTCGGCGCCGCCCTCGCGGTGGCCGAACTGCACGCGGCGGGGCTGATCGACAAGAGGCCGGCCCTCTACGCCGTCCAGTCCGCAGCGGTCGCCCCGCTGGCCCGCGCCTGGTCCGAGGGGGCGGACGATCTCGTCGGCGTCACCCCGATGGCGCCCACGTTCGCCGAGGGCATCACGATCCCGCGCCCGCCGCGGGCCCGCCAGATCCTGAGCGCGGTACGCGCCTCCGGGGGCGCCTTCCTGACGGTGACGGAGGACCAGATCCGGCACGCGCAGAGGGATCTCGCGGGGCGCGGGCTGTATGTGGAGTCCACCGGGGTGGCCTGCTGGGCGGCGGTCCGCGAGGGCGCCCTCGGCACCCGGGAGGCCGTCGTGCCGCTGTGCGGCGCCGGCGCGAAGACGGGCCTGGCCCGGCCCTGAACCCCGGCGGACGGCTTCAGCGACTCCCGTACCCCACCTGCCGTACGCCGCTCACAACGGCCAGGCGGCCAGCAAGTCGCCGGGGCCGTAGGCGGCATCGAGCCCCGGACAGTCGACTCCGCTGCGCGAGACCGCCACGACGGGAACGGGTTCGTCGGTGAGAGCGGCCCGTTGGCGGTGGAGAGCCGCCAGGTCGTGCTCCAGTGTCGCCAGCTCCTGGCGACGGCCCACGAAATCCACCACGTCCGCCGACCTCCACACACGACCCGACGACACTAACTTCAGCGTTACCAACATAGACGTTAGTAACTACCCTCGCCGGCTCTTCGCCCACGGTCGAACGGGCCGGGGTTCCGAGGCGCCGCCCCGGCAGGGAAGGACAAAGGGCCCGACCCCGAAAGGCCGGACCCCTTGCGATCGGCGTGTCCGCCGGATCGGCGCCGCGATGAGACGGCGCCCGCTACACGTTGAAGCGGAACTCCACCACGTCGCCGTCCTGCATGACGTACTCCTTGCCCTCCATGCGGGCCTTGCCCTTGGCGCGGGCCTCGGCCACCGAGCCGGTCTCGACCAGGTCGGCGAAGGAGATGACCTCGGCCTTGATGAAGCCCTTCTGGAAGTCGGTGTGGATGACACCGGCGGCCTCGGGGGCGGTGGCGCCCTTCTTGATGGTCCAGGCGCGGGATTCCTTCGGGCCTGCCGTCAGGTACGTCTGAAGGCCGAGGGTGTCGAAGCCGACCCGGGCCAGGGTCGCCATGCCGGGCTCCTCGACGCCCACCGACTCCAGGAGTTCCATCGCTTCCTCCTCCTCGAGCTCGGCGAGGTCCGCCTCCAGCTTGGCGTTGAGGAAGATCGCCTCGGCGGGCGCGACCAGGGCACGCTGCTCGGCCTTGAAGTCGTCGTCGACCAGCTCGTCCTCGTCGACGTTGAAGACGTACAGGAACGGCTTGGTGGTGAGCAGGTGCAGGTCGTGCAACAGCTCCTCCTTGCCCGAGCCCTGGACGATGCCCGCGGAGAAGAGGGTCTCGCCCTTCTCCAGGATGGCCTGGGCCGCCTCGACCGCCGCGACCTTGGGGCCGATGTCCTTCTTGATGCGCGACTCCCGCTGGAGACGCGGCAGGACCTTCTCGATCGTCTGGAGGTCGGCGAGGATCAGCTCGGTGTTGATCGTCTCGATGTCGTCCTTGGGCGAGACCTTGCCGTCGACGTGTACGACGTTCTCGTCCTTGAAGGCACGGATGACCTGGCAGATCGCGTCGGACTCGCGGATGTTCGCGAGGAACTTGTTGCCCAGACCCTCGCCCTCGGAGGCGCCCTTCACGATGCCGGCGATGTCGACGAAGTCGACGGTGGCGGGAAGGATCTTCTGGGAGCCGAAGATCTCGGCCAGCTTCGCCAGCCGCGCGTCGGGCACGCCGACCACGCCGACGTTCGGCTCGATCGTGGCGAACGGGTAGTTGGCCGCGAGCACGTCGTTCTTGGTCAGGGCGTTGAACATGGTCGACTTGCCGACATTGGGCAGACCGACGATTCCGATCGTGAGCGACACGTTGCGACTTCCCGTACGAGAGGATGGGCGAAGGGCCCTCCAGAAGAGCGGGCCGATCCACCAGTCTACGGCGTGGACCGCCCCCCGCCCGCGAGGTATCGAACGCATGGCCAAGCTCTTTCCACGGCCCCGCCTTCGGCTGGTCTCCGGCGTGTCCGATGAGCCGTTCCACACATAAAACGACCTAAGTTGGTCCAGTGGAGCAACACAGGACGCGTCCCCCTCAGTACAGACCGCGACGCGGAGCACCTGTTCCGGCACAGGCCGGGCGGGCGGCGAACGGCGGTGTCCGGCGGGGCGGCCCGGTGGCGCGGCGGCCCGCGCCCCCCGCTGTCCGGCAACCGGGCCGGACGTCGCGGCCCCGGCTGACCGGGCTCGGCGGCGGTCTGTTCTGCGGCGCGTCGATGTTCGCGCTGGCCTGCCTCGACCACCTGCTGTTCGGCGGGTCGGCGACGGTGTACGGGGTGCTCTTCCTGCCGGTGTGCGTGCTGACCGCGCTGTGGGTGCGGCCCGGCGACCTGGTGACGGCCCCCGTGGTCCTGCCGATCGCCTTCACCTGCGGGCTGCCGCCGATCACCGACGGCGGAGGCGGCCTCGGCGACTTCTTCATGGGCCTGGTCACCACGCTCGCCCTGCAGGCGGGCTGGCTGTACGGGGGAACGCTGGCCGCGGTCCTCGTCGTGGCCGTCCGCCGGATCCGCCTGATGTCCCGCCGCCGGGCCGCCCAGCGGCGGGAGCGGGCACGCGCCGTACCGCCCGGCAGACAGGCCCGCTGACCGCTGACCCGGCCCGCCGGCCCCGTACCGACCGGCCTCCCGCCCTGTACCGGCGTCGGCCGACCCTCGTACGGTCGGCCGGCGGCCCTCTCGTACCGTCGCCGGGCAGACGAGACTTTGCGGACACGACCTAGCGGCCGATCTGCGCCGCCCGCATCGCCGCGCCCACGATCCCGGCGTTGTTCTGGAGCTGCGCCGGGACGATCTCCGCCTTGATGCCCTCGATCAGCGGCAGGAACTTCTCGGACTTGCGGCTGACACCGCCGCCGATGATGAACAGCTCCGGGGAGAACAGCATCTCGACATGGGCGAGGTATCTGGTGACCCGGCGCGACCAGTGTTCCCAGGTCAGCTCGTGGTCCTCCTTGGCCTTGGTGGAGGCCCTCTTCTCCGCGTCGTGGCCGTTCAGTTCCAGGTGCCCCAGCTCGGTGTTCGGGACCAGCTCGCCGTCCGTGAAGACAGCGCTGCCGATGCCGGTGCCGAAGGTGAGCAGGATGACCGTGCCCCGTCGGCCCTTCCCCGCGCCGAACTCCATCTCGGCGACACCCGCCGCGTCGGCGTCGTTCAGCACGGTCACCGGCAGACCGCCCAGCCTCTCGCCGAGCAGCGCGCCCGCGTCGGTGTCGATCCAGGACTTGTCGACGTTCGCCGCCGTACGGATGGTGGAACCGCCGGTCACCACACCGGGGAACGTGATGCCCACCGGGCCCGTCCAGCCGAAGTGGTCGATGACGTCCTTCACGCCGTCGGCCACCGCGTCGGGCGTCGCCGGGTGCGGGGTGAGCACCTTGCAGCGCTCCTCCGCCAGGTCCCCGCGGTCAAGGTCCACGGGGGCACCCTTGATCCCGGATCCGCCAATGTCCACACCGAAGATCTTCATGGCCCTACGTTACGACGTACGGCTGAATGTCACTTCCCGGACGGACCACCGGTGCGCGCCTCCACCAGTGCGGCCGCCTCCGCGCGCAGGTCGCGGCGCAGCTCCTTGGGGAGCGAGAACGTAATGGACTCCTCGGCGGCCTTGACGATCTCCACGTCCTCGAAGCCGTGCCCGGACAGGAACTCCAGAACCTGCTCGACGAGGACCTCGGGGACGGACGCGCCGGAGGTGACACCGACCGTGGTCACGCCCTCCAGCCAGGCCTCGTCGATCTCGTCGGCGAAGTCGACCAGGTAGGCGGCGCGGGCGCCGGCCAGCTTGGCGACCTCGACCAGCCGGACCGAGTTCGAGGAGTTGCGCGATCCGACGACGATGACCAGCTCGGCCTCCGCGCCCATCTGCTTCACGGCGAGCTGACGGTTCTGCGTGGCGTAGCAGATGTCGTCGCTCGGCGGGGAGATGAGGAGCGGGAACTTCTCCTTCAGGGCGTCGACCGTCTCCATCGTCTCGTCGACGGAGAGGGTGGTCTGGGAGAGCCAGACGACCCTGGAGGGGTCGCGGACCTCGACCTTGGCGACATCCTCGGGGCCGTCGACCAGGGTGATGTGGTCGGGTGCCTCGCCGGAGGTGCCGATGACCTCCTCGTGGCCCTCGTGCCCGATGAGGAGGATGTCGAAGTCCTCGTCGGCGAAGCGGACGGCTTCCTTGTGGACCTTGGTGACCAGCGGGCACGTCGCGTCGATGGTGGCGAGCTTGCCTGCGGCGGCCTCGTCGTGGACGACGGGGGAGACGCCGTGCGCCGAGAACATGACGATGGACCCCTCGGGGACCTCCGCCGTCTGCTCGACGAAGATCGCGCCCTTCTTCTCCAGCGTCTGCACGACGTACTTGTTGTGGACGATCTCGTGACGGACGTAGATCGGAGCCCCGTACTGCTCGAGGGCCTTCTCGACGGCGATCACGGCGCGGTCCACGCCCGCGCAGTAGCCACGGGGGGCGGCGAGCAGGACACGGCGGCCAGGCGAAGCGGTCATGCCCCCATCGTAAGGCCGCGTCCGGCGGGTCAGGGATCGCCTCCTCGGAGAGACGATGGACAGCCGGTGGGGGTGGGACCAGGTGATTCCCGGGAGGCACGATGTCCGGCGCGCCGACCACCGGCGACTCGTGCCGGGCGCGGGGGCGTTGTCGGTGGGGCCCACTACGCTCGGGCGCATGGCTCTCAACACGTCCGCGGACGCTCCGCTGCCCGTCGGCGAGGTGTCACGGCTCATCGGGGGATGGATCGACCGGCTCGGCGCGGTGTGGGTCGAGGGGCAGATCACCCAGTTGTCGCGGCGCCCCGGCGCGGGCGTCGTCTTCCTGACGCTGCGCGACCCGTCGCACGACATCTCGGTGGGCGTGACCTGCTACCGACAGGTCTTCGACGCGGTCGCCGACGTCGTGAGCGAGGGCGCCCGGGTGGTCGTCCACGCCAAGCCGGAGTGGTACGCGCCGCGCGGGCAGCTCTCCCTGCGGGCCACCGAGATCAAACCGGTGGGAGTGGGAGAGCTCCTGGCCCGCCTCGAACAGCTCAAGAAGTCGCTGGCGGCCGAGGGGCTGTTCGCGGCCGGGCGCAAGAAGGCGCTGCCGTTCCTGCCGCAGCTCATCGGGCTGGTCTGCGGGCGCGCGTCGGCGGCCGAGCGTGACGTGCTGGAGAACGCGCGGCACCGCTGGCCCGCCGTCCGCTTCGAGGTGCGCAACGTCGCCGTGCAGGGCGTCCACGCCGTACCGCAGGTCGTCCAGGCGGTGAAGGAGCTGGACGCGCTCGACGAGGTCGACGTGATCGTCGTGGCGCGCGGCGGCGGCAGTGTGGAGGATCTGCTGCCGTTCTCCGACGAACAGCTCGTCCGCGCGGTCGCGGCCTGCCGCACGCCGGTCGTGTCGGCGATCGGGCACGAGCCGGACAGCCCGCTGCTCGACCTCGTGGCCGACCTGCGGGCCTCCACACCGACGGACGCCGCCAAGAGGGTCGTGCCGGACGTCGGCGAGGAGTACGAGCGCGTGCGGTTCCTGCGGGACCGGGCGCGGCGCTGCGTCCAGTCGTTCGTCGACCGCGAGGAGCGCGGCCTCGCGCACACGCTGGCCCGGCCCTCGATGGAGGATCCGCACCGGATGATCGACGAGCGGGCGGACCAGGTGTCCGCCCTGCTCGACCGGGGCCGGCGCACCCTCGGGCATCTGCTGGACCGCGCGGACTCGGAGCTGACGCACACCCGCGCGCGCGTGGTGGCCCTCTCCCCCGCGGCGACCCTCCAGCGGGGGTACGCGGTGCTGCAGCGGGCCGACGGTCATGTGGTCCGGGACCCGGCCGAGGTGGCGGCGGACGAGACGCTGCGGGCGCGGGTCGCCGAGGGTGAATTCACGGTTCGAGTCGATGCATAGGGTGGCCGCATGACCAGCAAGGTGGACGAGGCGCTCGGGTACGAGCAGGCACGGGACGAGCTGATCGAGGTCGTACGCCGTCTGGAGGCGGGCGGTACGACCCTGGAGGAGTCCCTGGCGCTCTGGGAACGCGGCGAGGAGCTGGCCAAGGTGTGCCGGCGCTGGCTGGAGGGCGCTCGGGCCCGTCTGGACGCGGCGCTGGCCGAGGAGTCCGGGGAACAGGAAGAGGACGCCGGTTCCAGGTCCGAGTGACCTCCTGCTCCGAGTCCGAGTGACGTCCTGCTCCGAACAGCTCCAGCGGGGCCCGCGACACCGCGGGCCCCGTTTTTCATGCCTTCTTCTTCATGGCGTCGCCTGTGAAGCGGATCACCACGCCCCGCTTTTGGTTGAACTTTAAACCTCCTCGACGTACTGTCGTACTCGCCAACAGATCCCCCCGGATCCACCGCACATACCGAGAAGGTTCTTCATGTCTCTCGTCCTTGACCCCACCGCTCAGGACCTGCTGTTCCGCGAGGCCCGCACGGCGAACACCTTCACCGACGAGCCGGTGACCGACGAGCAGGTCCAGGCGATCTACGACCTGGTCAAGTACGGCCCGACCGCCTTCAACCAGTCGCCGCTGCGCATCACCCTGGTCCGCTCCCCCGAGGCCCGCGAGCGTCTCGTACAGCACATGGCCGAGGGCAACCAGCCCAAGACCGCCACCGCCCCCCTCGTCGCGATCCTCTCCGCGGACAACGAGTTCCACGAGGAGCTCCCGACCCTCTTCCCCCACTTCCCGGCCGCCAAGGACGTCTTCTACTCGGAGCGCCCGGCCCGCGAGGGTGCCGCACGGCTGAACGCCGCACTGCAGGCCGCGTACTTCATCATCGGCATCCGCGCCGCCGGCCTCGCCGCCGGGCCGATGACGGGCCTCGACTTCGCGGGCCTCCAGAAGGAGTTCCTGGACGACGACCACACCCCGCTGATGGTCGTCAACATCGGCAAGCCGGGCGAGGACGCCTGGTTCCCGCGCTCCCCGCGTCTCGACGCCGAGCAGGTCATCACGACCGTCTGACCGACGGCACCAGCGAACGAGAAGGGCCCCCGGCATTGCCGCCGGGGGCCCTTCTTCATGTCCTACGGGTTCCGCTTCACGCCCCACGGGTTCCGCCGGGCCGTACGGGCCCTACGAGGTCTTCAGGGCCTGCGCCAGCTTCACCAGCGTGCCGAACGACCCGGTGCCGGTCACCACCGTCGTGGAGCCCTTGCCCTCCAGGACGAGGGCGTCGTAGTGGTCGCCCTCGTAGCGCCGCCAGGTCCGGTCGCCGATGCGCTCGGTCGTCTTCGTCTGCCGCGCGCCCTGGCTCGTCGTGTCGATGAACACGGCCGGCCGCTGAGTGGACTGCTCCACCGCCACGTACTGACCGTCGGGGGCCTGGAAGCCCAGATGCCAGGCGTCGAACTCGCTGCCGTCGTACCGCACCGAGGTCGCCTTCCACGCCGACGGCAGACCCTCGGGCGCCGCCACGGGATAGCTCGCCGCGCGGCGAGCCGTCAGCAGCTCGACCCGGTAGTCGACCCGCTTGAGATCGGGCTCGGAGTCGTCATGCGGAATGAAGATGTAGATGACACCCGCCATGAGCGAGATGAGGCCCAGGGAAAGAATCATGTCCCGGACCGACTGCTTGCCTTTCATACCTGCCACGCGCCTATCGTCGCAGGTGCCCTGGCCTGCTCATCCGTGGGCCCCCCTGCTCATTTTGTAAGCCTGGCGATAGAGTCGGGGCCACACCCTCATCCGGCCGTCGTCGTATCAGAAAGGTGCGTGTCGATGACCGAACATCATCTGCCCTCCGAACTCGAAGTCCCGTCGGAAGCCCCCGACCGCAACCTCGCCCTCGAACTCGTCCGTGTCACCGAGGCCGCCGCGATGGCCGCGGGCCGCTGGGTCGGCCGCGGCGACAAGAACGGCGCCGACGGCGCCGCCGTCCGCGCCATGCGCACCCTCGTCTCCACCGTCTCGATGAACGGCGTCGTCGTCATCGGCGAGGGGGAGAAGGACGAGGCCCCGATGCTCTTCAACGGGGAGCGCGTGGGCGACGGGACCGGCCCCGAGTGCGACATCGCCGTCGACCCGATCGACGGAACCACGCTCACCGCCAAGGGCATGACGAACGCCATCGCCGTGCTCGCCGCCGCCGACCGCGGCACCATGTTCGACCCGTCCGCGGTCTTCTACATGGACAAGCTGGTCACCGGCCCCGAGGCCGCCGACTTCGTCGACATCAACGCGTCCGTGGCGGTGAACATCCGCCGGGTCGCCAAGGCCAAGCGGGTCACACCCGAGGACGTCACGGTCGTCATCCTCGACCGCCCGCGCCACGACGGGATCATCAAGGAGATCCGGGAGACCGGCGCGCGCATCAAGCTGATCTCCGACGGCGATGTCGCGGGCTCCATCCTCGCGCTGCGCGAGGGCACCGGCATCGATCTGCTGCTCGGCATCGGCGGCACACCCGAGGGCATCATCTCGGCCTGTGCCGTCAAGTGCCTCGGCGGCACCATCCAGGGCAAGCTGTGGCCGAAGGACGACGAGGAGCGGCAGCGGGCGATCGATGCCGGGCACGACCTCGACCGCGTCCTGACCACGAACGACCTGGTCTCCGGCGAGAACGTCTTCTTCGTCGCGACCGGGATCACCGACGGCGAGCTGCTGCGCGGGGTGCGCTACCGCTCCGAGACCGCGACGACCGAGTCGATCGTGATGCGCTCCAAGTCGGGCACGGTCCGCCAGATCCGGTCCGAGCACCGGCTGAGCAAGCTGCGTGCCTACAGCGCGATCGACTTCGACCGCGCCAAGTAGGACCACCGGCCCCGCGGGCCGGGCGCCCACGAGGCGCGGAAGGGGCGCCCCTTGTGCGGAGGGGCGCCCCTTTTCCGTGTCGGCGCCCAGGGCGTGCGACGCGCCCCGGGGGACCCGGCCTTCCCGGGGTGGGTCAGCCGGCCGCGGCTATCGTGCCGCGGGCGGCCTTGTTCAGTTCCAGGTCGCGGCGGCGCCGCCTGGCGAGCACGACGCGGCGCTCGGCGGCGGTCAGGCCGCCCCAGACACCGTACGGCTCGGGTTGCAGCAACGCGTGTTCGCGGCACTCGACCATGACCGGACAGCGGGCGCAGACGCGCTTGGCCGCCTCCTCACGCGAGAGGCGTGAAGCGGTCGGCTCCTTGGAGGGGGCGAAGAACAGGCCGGCTTCGTCACGCCTGCACACCGCCTCCGTGTGCCATGGCGCTTCCTGATCCCTGTCCCGCACGGGCGCCCGCTGGGCCGGAACGGCAGCTACCTGCAGGGACTGATGCGGCGGTTGCAGCACGGTCTACTCCTGACGACGGCTTCGCGAGCGTGCCGGGCGCCGGGGAAGTTCCACAGCGCCCTCCAAGAGACGATGCAGCAAGCCCTACCCGCTGTGCGCGCGCCTATGCACTGCGTACCGAAGCCCGGCCCTTCTCACGCGTGATCGATCGTCCGCCGCGGACCGGCCGCATCCGCCGCCCGCATATTCACGAGCGTCAACGGTCGAGATGCTTGCGCAAACTCCGGTCCAGCCGGTCCGCCACGCGTTCGTTCACCCGGCTGGTGACCCGGTCGAGGATGTCGGCGATGATCTTGCCGCGCCGGGGCCGCGCCTCGACGTTCCCCAGGACGGCGAGGCCGTCGATGTAGACCACGGGCGCGTCGGGGTCGCCCGAGTCCAGCGTGTCCACCTCGAAGTTGCCGAGCACACCGCCGCCGCTGCCGCGCAGCGAGACGTTCTCCGGCACGAAGATCTCGACGTTGCCGAACACCGAGATCGCCTTGATCACGACCTGCTGGTACTCGAAGATCGCCTCGCTCAGGTCGATCTCGACGTTGCCGAACACCGAGTACGCGTGGATGCGCCGGCCCGCCCGCCAGCGGCCCTTGCGGACGGCCGAGCTGAAGACCGCCACCACGTTCTCGTCGGCCTCCGCCGGGATCGCGCCCTGGGTGGGGCGGTTCGGCGCCGAGGTGTACGCGGAGGCCGCGCGGCCCGTGTGGGCGGCGGGCAGGTCACGGACGAACTGGTCGAGTTCGCCGACCGTCTTGGTGGCCAGCACACCCTCGACCCGCTCGGCGTGCTCCTCCGCGGTCAGGCGCCCCTCGGCGACGGCCTCGCGCAGGATGTCGGTGATCCGGTCGCGGTCGGCGTCCGAGGCACGCAGCTCGGCCGGCTTCGCCGCCGTGGCGGCACTCGCGTCGGGGCTCTTTTGAAGGTCCACGGCGACAGCGTACCCAAACGCGATAGATCGCGACTACCCCTCGCGCCCCGCCCGCGGGAAACCCGTCCTCCCCCGGAACAGACGGTCCGATGTCCGAACTGAGCCTTACCTCACAGCCTCGGCACCCGTGCCAGGTTCTACGCTGGTGGACGCTGCCGATGACGGCCGGCCTCAGGCGAGTGAGCCGAAGGGGTGCGCCCGAGGCGACCGAGCCCCGAAAAAGCTGACTGTCGAGTGAGGAATAGGCGAGATGCCTGAGTTCGCGTACACCGATCTGCTCCCCCAGGGAGAGGACACCACCCCGTACCGGCTGGTGACCTCCGAGGGTGTCTCCACCTTCGAGGCCGACGGGCGCACATTCCTCAAGGTGGAGCCGGAGGCGCTGCGCAAGCTCGCCACGGAGGCCATCCACGACATCCAGCACTACCTGCGCCCGGCGCACCTCTCCCAGCTCCGTCGCATCATCGACGACCCGGAGGCCTCGGCGAACGACAAGTTCGTCGCCCTGGACCTGCTGAAGAACGCGAACATCGCCGCCGCGGGCGTCCTGCCCATGTGCCAGGACACCGGCACGGCGATCGTCATGGGCAAGCGCGGCCAGAACGTGCTCACCGAGGGCGGCGACGAGGCGGCCCTCTCGCGCGGCATCTACGACGCGTACAAGAACCTGAACCTGCGCTATTCGCAGATGGCCCCGCTGACCATGTGGGACGAGAAGAACACGGGCTCGAACCTGCCGGCGCAGATCGAGCTGTACGCCACCGACGGCGGCGCCTACAAGTTCCTGTTCATGGCCAAGGGCGGCGGCTCCGCCAACAAGTCGTTCCTCTACCAGGAGACCAAGGCGGTCCTCAACGAGGGCTCCATGATGAAGTTCCTGGAGGAGAAGATCCGCTCGCTGGGGACGGCCGCCTGCCCGCCGTACCACCTGGCGATCGTCGTCGGCGGAACGAGCGCCGAGTTCGCCCTGAAGACCGCGAAGTACGCCTCCGCGCACTACCTGGACGAGATCCCGTCGGAGGGCTCCGACCTCGGCCACGGCTTCCGGGACAAGGAGCTGGAGGAGAAGGTCTTCGAGCTGACCCAGAAGATCGGCATCGGCGCCCAGTTCGGCGGCAAGTACTTCTGCCACGACGTACGTGTGGTGCGCCTGCCCCGCCACGGCGCGTCCCTCCCGGTCGCGATCGCCGTCTCCTGCTCGGCCGACCGCCAGGCCGTCGCGAAGATCACCGCCGAGGGCGTCTTCCTGGAGCGGCTGGAGACCGACCCCGCGCGCTTCCTGCCGGAGACCACGGACGAGCACCTCGACGAGTCGGACGTCGTGCGCATCGACCTCAACCAGCCGATGGACGACATCCTCGCGGAGCTGACGAAGTACCCGGTCAAGACCCGTCTCTCGCTCTCCGGCCCGCTCGTCGTGGCGCGCGACATCGCGCACGCCAAGATCAAGGAGCGGCTGGACGCGGGCGAGGAGATGCCGCAGTACCTGAAGGACCACCCGGTGTACTACGCGGGCCCGGCCAAGACCCCCGAGGGCTACGCGTCGGGCTCCTTCGGCCCGACCACGGCCGGCCGCATGGACTCCTACGTCGAGCAGTTCCAGGCGGCGGGCGGCTCCAAGGTGATGCTCGCCAAGGGCAACCGCAGCAAGCAGGTCACCGACGCGTGTGACGCGCACGGCGGGTTCTACCTCGGCTCCATCGGCGGACCGGCCGCCCGTCTGGCCCAGGACTGCATCAAGAAGGTCGAGGTCGTCGAGTACGAGGAGCTCGGCATGGAGGCCGTCTGGAAGATCGAGGTCGAGGACTTCCCGGCCTTCGTCGTCGTCGACGACAAGGGCAACGACTTCTTCCAGGACCCCGCCCCCGCCCCGACCTTCACCACGATCCCGGTGCGCGGCCCCGGACTGGCGTAGTGCGCGCCCGTACGGCGTCCGCCCCGCGAGGTGGACGCCGTACGGGTGACGCGCGCCGGGCGGGAACACCGGCGGGCTCCGGGATGCTGTCTCCCATGGAGGTGTCACCAATGGCGGATGGCCAGGGCGAAGGCGCGTACCGGATCGAGCACGACTCCATGGGCGAGGTGCGCGTGCCGGCGGAGGCGAAGTGGCGGGCGCAGACGCAGCGCGCCGTGGAGAACTTCCCCGTCTCGGGGCAGCGCCTGGAACGCGCGCACATCGAGGCGCTCGCCCGGATCAAGGGGGCCGCCGCGAAGGTGAACGGCGAGCTGGGCGTGATCGGCGAGGATGTCGCGGAGGCGATCCAGGAGGCGGCCGAGGAGGTCGCCGAGGGCCGCTGGGACGCGCACTTCCCGGTCGACGTCTTCCAGACGGGCTCGGGCACCTCCTCCAACATGAACGCCAACGAGGTCATCGCGACGCTCGCCGGTGAGCGGCTGGGCCGGAGCGTCCACCCCAACGACCAGGTGAACGCGTCGCAGTCGAGCAACGACGTGTTCCCGTCCTCCATCCACATCGCCGCGACCGCCGCCGTCACCCGCGATCTCGTGCCCGCGCTGGAACACCTGGCCGCCTCGCTGGAGCGCAAGGCACGGGAGTTCGCCGATGTCGTGAAGTCGGGGCGCACCCATCTCATGGACGCGACGCCGGTGACGCTCGGCCAGGAGTTCGGGGGGTACGCGGCCCAGGTGCGGTACGGGGTCGAGCGGCTGGAGTCCTCGCTCCCACGGCTGGCCGAACTGCCGCTGGGCGGAACGGCCGTGGGGACGGGGATCAACACCCCGCCCGGATTCTCCGCCGCGGTGATCGCGGAGGTGGCGCGGGCGACGGGGCTGCCGCTGACGGAGGCCCGCGACCACTTCGAGGCGCAGGGGGCGCGCGACGGGATCGTGGAGACCAGCGGTCAGCTCCGGACCATCGCCGTCGGACTGACGAAGATCGCGAACGATCTGCGCTGGATGGCCTCCGGGCCGCGCACCGGACTGGCCGAGATCAGCCTCCCGGATCTCCAGCCCGGCTCCTCGATCATGCCGGGCAAGGTGAACCCGGTGATTCCCGAGGCGGTGCTGATGGTCGCCGCGCAGGTCACGGGAAACGACGCGACCGTCGCCGCCGCGGGCGCGGCCGGGAACTTCGAGCTGAACGTGATGCTGCCGGTGATCGCGAAGAACGTGCTGGAGTCGGTCCGGCTGCTCGCGAACGTCTCGCGACTGCTGGCCGACCGCACGGTCGACGGGATCGTCGCGCACCGCGAGCGGGCCCGTGAGTACGCGGAGTCGTCGCCGTCCGTGGTGACGCCGCTGAACAGGTACATCGGGTACGAGGAGGCCGCCAAGGTCGCGAAGAAGGCGCTGGCGGAGCGCAAGACGATCCGCCGGGTGGTGCTGGAATCGGGGTACGTGGAGCGCGGTGACCTGACCGAGGAGCAGTTGGACGAGGCCCTGGATGTCCTGCGGATGACACACCCGTAACGGCCCGGGCTCGCGGAGAAACGCCTGATGACGGCTCCGTAACAGCGGGTTCCCGATGGCGTGAACCGTGACGGTTGCCGCAGCGTCGTATGCCTGGGGCACCTAATATCTGGTCATGGCAGAGGGTGGAGCGGTGAGACGAGCGGAAGCGGACGGGCCGGCGACGTACTGGGAGCCCGGGCGCCCGATCCTGTGGCGGTACCGGGAGAACGGCGGCGACAGCGTCCACATCTGCCGTCCCGTGACGGTCGTACGCGACGACGCCGACCTGCTCGCGGTGTGGATGGCGCCGGGCACGGAATGCGTGAAGCCCGTGCTCGCGGACGGCTCGCCGGTGCATGCGGAACCGCTGGAGTCGCGCTACACGAAGCCTCGCGCGGTGCGGCGCGGCCGCTGGTCCGGGACCGGTGTGCTGAAGCTGGCGCGGCCGGGCGAGGCCTGGTCGGTGTGGCTGTTCTGGGAACAGGGCTGGCGTTTCAAGAACTGGTACGTGAACCTGGAGGCTCCACTGGCCCGTTGGGCGGGCGGGGTGGACTCCGAGGACCACTTCCTCGACATCTCGGTCCACCCGGACCGCAGTTGGTCCTGGCTCGACGAGGACGAATTCGCCATGGCGCAGCGGGCCGGTCTGATGGATGCTCAACTGGCCGCACGGGTAAAGGAAGCGGGGTGGTCGGCGGTGGAGGTGATCCGCGCCTGGGGCGCGCCGTTCTCGGACGGATGGCAGCACTGGAGGCCGGATCCGGGCTGGCCGGTTCCCGCTCTGCCGGATGACTGGGACCGTACGCCCGCGCACGTGTCCTCATGAGACCCTTGATGCGCCCCCGTGGTACAACCGTAGGATCGTCTTCCGCAAGGGCGCACGGCAGCGACAACTCCCGCAGGATGAGCCGGGCTTGACCATATGTCACCGAGGGGCGGCAAGACGTGAGCGAGGGGTACGAGGCGTACGGCGGCGTGGCCGGCCAGAGACCGGTCGCACCGCGCGGGCTCGCCACGACGGCCGTACGGGCCGGGGCTTCGGGCACCGCCCCGCTGCCGGCACGGGCCGTTTTCGGCCGTGGACGAGCCGTACCGTGCCGGGCGGCGGCCGTTCGCGCCGTCGGTCCCGGCCCTGACGACACGCAGAATCCGTTCCTGGGGCACACATTCCGGGTATCGGGGCTGCGGGAAGAACTGCGCGCACGGCGCGCAGCCCCGGACGGATGGACTCGACACGCGTGACGGAGCACCCCACCTCGCACGAGCGCCGGCAGAGCGGCGCGCCCGCCCCCGCGGACCCTCGCGGGGCGCTCCTGCGTACCTCGGAGCCGCCGGACCGGCTCCCGGGTTCCGGCGCGTTACCGGTACAGGCCCGCACGGGTGACGCACCGAGGGGTTCGGGTGCGTCGAAGGCGCGCGGCAAGCGCGGCAAGGCCGCCGGCCAGGTGCCCGACGCCGGCGTGTCCGCGTCCTCGGGCACGGACGTGCCCTCGCCCTCGCCGGCCCCTTCCGGATCCGGCTCCGAGCACTCGCAGCCCTCGGTGACCGAGCCCGACACCCACCGCCCCCGGCCCGCGCCGGAGGGCATTCCGATCCAGCCGGACGCCGAGCAGGGCCGGGTCGCGCGGACCTCCGGCGGCAAGGAGCGCCGTAGCGGGCAGGGCGTGCCCACGGGCGGCCCGATGCCGATGCGGCGGGACGGGGACCGGCTGCGCTTCGTGGGCGCCGCGACCCGGCGGATCGCCCGGGGCATCGACCTCGACGAGATCGTGATGGGGCTGTGCCGGGCGACCGTGCCGACCTTCTCCGACGCGATCCTCGTCTATCTGCGCGACCCGCTGCCGGTCGGTGACGAACGGCCGACGGGGCCTCTTGTGCTGCGGCTGCGGCGCACGGACCGGATTCCCGAGGAGCGGGACACCGAGAGCGGTTTCCTGCCCGCGCTGCGTCCGGAACCCAGCGAGCTGTCGGCGATGACGGCCGAGCTGTGCGAGGTGCGCCCCGGCGGGGCGCTCGCGGAGGTGCTGCGCGGGGTGCGGCCGGTGTTCGCGGACGCGCCCGCCGCCCGGGCCGCGCTGCCCGAGCTGCTCGGCGACGATCTGCCGGTGCCGAGCGGTCAGCGTGCGATCCTCGCCCCGCTGCGCGGCCGGCGCCGGGTGATCGGGGCGGCGCTGTTCCTGCGCCGGCCGGAGCGGCTCGCCTTCGAGGCGGACGATCTGCTGGTCGCGGCGCAGCTCGCCACGCACAGCGCGCTCGGCATCGACAAGGCGGTGCTGTACGGCCGTGAGGCGTACATCGCCGACGAGCTGCAGCGCACGATGCTGCCCGAGACGCTGCCGCGGCCCACGGGGGTACGGCTCGCGTCCCGCTATCTGCCGGCCGCGGAGACGGCCCGGGTGGGCGGCGACTGGTACGACGCGATCCCGCTGCCGGGCAGCCGGGTCGCACTGGTCGTCGGTGACGTGATGGGCCACTCCATGACGTCGGCGGCGATCATGGGCCAGCTCCGGACGACGGCGCAGACCCTCGCGGGCCTCGATCTGCCGCCGCAGGAGGTGCTGCACCATCTCGACGAGCAGGCGCAGCGCCTCGGCACCGACCGCATGGCGACCTGCCTGTACGCCGTCTACGACCCGGTGTCGCACCGGATCACGATCGCCAACGCGGGCCATCCGCCGCCGGTGCTGCTGCATCTGGGCGGGCGGGCCGAGGTGCTGCGGGTGCCGCCGGGCGCCCCCATCGGCGTGGGCGGGGTCGATTTCGAGGCGGTGGAGCTGGACGCGCCGGCCGGGGCGACGCTCCTGCTGTACACGGACGGTCTGGTCGAGTCGCGCCTGAGGGACGTCTGGACGGGCATAGAGCAGCTCCGGGAGAAGCTCGCGGCGGTCGCCGCGCTGACCGGGCCGGATCATCCGCCGCCGCTGGAAGCCCTGTGCGACGAGGTGCTCGACATGCTCGGCCCGGGCGACCGGGACGACGACATCGCGCTGCTCGCCGCGCGGTTCGACGGGATCGCGCCGAGCGATGTCGCGTACTGGTTCCTGGAGCCGGAGGACGCGGCGCCCGGCCGCGCCCGGCGTCTGGCCCGGCGGGCGCTGGCCCGCTGGGGCATGGAGGACATGACCGACTCGGTGGAGCTGCTGGTCAGCGAGGTCGTGACGAACGCGGTGCGGTACGCGTCGCGGCCGGTGACGCTGCGGCTGCTGCGGACGGACGTCCTGCGCTGCGAGGTCGGTGACGACGTGCCCCAGCTTCCGCGGCTGCGGCAGGCGCGGGCCACGGACGAGGGCGGTCGTGGGCTGTTCCTGGTGAACCGGCTGGCGCGGCGGTGGGGGGCGACCCGGCTGAGTACGGGAAAGGTCGTCTGGTTCGAGTTGAACCGGAACTGACCGGGTACTCGTCCGGCCTCGCCCCGGTGGGCCGGGCGCCGAAGGCGCGCCGGTACCGGTGCCGGACGGTGTCCGTGCCGGTGCCCGGCAGTGCCCGGGCCGGTGGTTCGGTGCGGGCGTGGCCGGGCTGGTGCCGGGTCCGTCCCCGTGTTGCCGACATGGTGTCGGCGGCGTTGACTGCTGGGGTGATCGAAGCGACCTGACGACCTCATCTCCGACGGGAGGACGCTCGTGACGCAGGCATCCCGGAAGGCTCCGTACACCACGAACAACGTCGGGATTCCGGTGGAGAGCGACGAACACTCGCTCACCGTCGGCCCCGACGGCCCGATCCTGCTCCAGGACCACTACCTCATCGAGAAGATGGCGCAGTTCAACCGGGAGCGGGTGCCCGAGCGGGTGGTGCACGCCAAGGGCAGTGGCGCGTACGGATTCTTCGAAGTGACCAACGACGTCAGTCAGTTCACGAAGGCCGATCTGTTCCAGCCGGGCAGGCGCACCGAGATGCTGGCGCGCTTCTCGACCGTCGCGGGCGAACAGGGTTCCCCCGACACCTGGCGCGACCCGCGCGGCTTCGCGCTGAAGTTCTACACCGAGCACGGCAATTACGACATGGTGGGCAACAACACCCCCGTCTTCTTCGTCCGTGACACGATCAAGTTCCAGGACTTCATCCGCTCACAGAAGCGCCACCCGGTGTCCGGGCTGCGCGACCACGACATGCAGTGGGACTTCTGGACGCTCTCGCCCGAGTCCGCGCATCAGGTGACCTGGCTGATGGGCGACCGGGGCATCCCGAGGACGTACCGCCACATGAACGGCTACAGCTCCCACACCTACATGTGGATCAACGGCGGTGGTGAACGGTTCTGGGTGAAGTACCACTTCAAGACCGACCAGGGCATCGACTTCCTCACCCAGGCGGAGGCCGACGAGTTCGCGGGGAAGGACCCCGACAGGCACCGCCGTGATCTGTTCGAGTCGATCGGGTCGGGCGACGCGCCGAGCTGGACGCTGAAGGTCCAGATCATGCCGTTCGAGGACGCGGCGGACTACCGGTTCAACCCGTTCGACCTGACGAAGGTCTGGCCGCACGGGGACTACCCGCTGATCGACGTGGGCCGCATGGTCCTGGACCGCAATCCCGAGGACTACTTCGTCCACATCGAGCAGGCCGCCTTCGAGCCCTCGAACATGGTGCCCGGCATCGGGCCCTCGCCGGACAAGATGCTGCTGGGACGGCTGTTCTCGTACCCCGACACCCACCGTCACCGGATCGGCCCCAACTACAGCCAGCTCCCGCCCAACCGGCCGCACGCCCCGGTGAACTCGTACGCCAAGGACGGCGCGATGCGCTACGAGCCGTCGAAGGCGTCCCGCCCGTACGCGCCGAACTCCTACGGTGGCCCCGCGGCCGACTACGACGGCCGCTTCGGCGACCCCGCGAGCTGGCAGACCGCCGGTGAGCTGGTGCGCGAGGCGTACAGGCCGCACCGCGAGGACGACGACTTCGGCCAGGCGGGCACGATGGTCCGCGAGGTGCTCGACGACGCGGCCCGGGACCGGCTGGTGGGCAACGTGAGCGGCCATCTCCAGGCCGGTGTCACCCGCCCGGTGCTGGAGCGCGCCTTCCAGTACTGGCGCAGCGTGGACAAGGAGACCGGCGACCGGATCGCGCGGAGCGTCGACGGAGGCTGAGGCGCGCCCGAGAGCCGGCCGCGGCACACGCCCGAGCGCGGCGGCGAGGGTCCGGCCGCGGCGGCGGCAAAGCGAAAGGGGCACCCGGATCTCCGGGTGCCCCCTCGCACGTCAGGGACGCGGGCGCTACTGACTTGTCTGGTCGAACGGATTCTCCAGGGCGCCGCCGTCGGTGGGCGAACTCGTCGGTGTGGACGGGCTCGTCGTCGTCGGCTCGGTCGTCGTCGGCTCGTCCGTGGGGGTCGGCGGGCTGCTCGTGGTGGGCGGCTCCGTCGTCGGCTCCTCGGTCGTCGGGGTCGACGACGGCGTGCTGGACGGCGTCTGGCTGGCGGTGGGCAGGTCGGTCGGTGCCACCGCCGCGCCCGACGTGGTGTTCAGGTCGAACTTGGTGACCTTGCCCGCCATCGCCTCGAACGTGTAGGCCGCCCAGATCTTCGCCGGGAAGCCACCACCGTTGACGCGCGCCACGCCACCTGCCCCGTACAGCGGGACATGGGCATGGCTCTTCGGGTCCTCACCGAACAGCAGGACCGAGGTGACCAGGTTCGGCGTGTAGCCGGTGAACCAGGCGGACTTGTTCTTGTCCGACGTACCCGTCTTGCCCGCGACCTGCTGGCCGTCGCGGGCCGGGTTGTTCGCCACGGACTCCCTGGCCGTACCGTCGTCGACCACGCCGGTCAGCACCGAGGTGACCGTGTCGGCGGCCTCCTCGCTGATGACCTGCTCGCCGATCGGGTCCGGCATCGCGACCGTGGCGTCCTTGTGCTCGGCCTTGGCGACGAGAGCCGGGGTGACCTTCTTGCCGTGATTGTCGAGCGTGGCGTACGCGCCCGCCATCTCCAGCGGGCTCGCGCCCATGGAGCCGAGGGTCTGCGCGGGCACCGCCTGGAGGTCCTTGGTGTTCATGCCGAGCTTGCCCGCGACCTTCAGCACCTCGTCCATGCCGACGTCGACGCCCATCTGCGCGAAGACGGAGTTGATGGACTTGTTCATCGCGGTCTGCACGGTGACGGGGCCATAGCTGGCCTCGTCCTCGTTCGGCGGCGCGAAGCCGATGTCGCTGCCGACGACGGGACGGCGGTTGGTGCCGTCGTAGATCGTGTTCGCGGTGATCGGCTGCCCGGAGCGCGTCTTGGCCTGCTCGTCGAGGGCGGCCGCGAGGATCATCGGCTTGAACGTCGACGCGGCCTGGTAGTCGTGGCGTGTCGCGTTGTTGATGTAGTGCTTGAAGTAGTCCGTGCCGCCGTACATCGCGAGGATCTTGCCGGTCTTGGGGTCGACCGACGTGGCACCGGCCTGGACGTTGGCGTCGACCTTGCGCTTCTTCGGGTCCAGCTTGCTGGTGAGCTGCTGTTTGACGGTCTTCTCCAGCAGCGCCTGCTTCGTCTTGTCGACGTTGAGCGTGATGGTCCAGCCGCCCGCGGTGAGCAGGGCCTTGGCGTCGTCCAGGTCCTCGGCGGTGCCCCCGGCGACGAGTTGCTTGGCCACCTCGTTGTTGGCCGCCTCCACCAGATAGCCGGTCTGGCCCTCCATGCCCGGCGCGCCCTTGGGTTCCTTGGGGACCGGGAACTTCATGCCGGCGCGCTTGCCCGCGTCGAGCCAGTGCATCTCGACCATGTTGTCGAGGGTGTAGTTCCAGCGGGCCTGGACCAGCTTCTTGCCGGTCGTCGAGGCGACCGCCCAGTCGTACTGGCTCGGGGCCTGGAGCAGCGAGGCGAGGTAGGCGCCCTGACCGACCGAGAGGTCCTCGGCGTCGACGCGGTAGTAGGCCTGCGCCGCGGCCTGGATGCCGTACGCGTTGCGGCCGTAGTAGCTGGTGTTGATGTAGCCCGCGAGAATGTCGTCCTTGGACTTCTTGCGGTCCACCTTCAGCGAGATGACCATTTCCTTCAGCTTGCGCGTGACGGTCTGGTCCTGGCTGAGGTAGTAGTTCTTGACGTACTGCTGGGTGATCGTCGAACCACCCTGCTTGCCCTTGCCGGACAGGGTGTTGATCAGACCTCGGGCGGTGCCCTTGAGGTCGATGCCCGAGTCGCCGTAGAAGGACTTGTTCTCGGCGGCGACGAACGTCTTCTGGACGCTCTTGGGCACCTTGTCCAGGTCGACTATCTCGCGGTTGACCTTGCCGCTGCGCCCGAGCATCGAGCCGTCGCTGTACTTGTAGATGTTGCTCTGGCGCCTCGCGGCCGCGTTGCCCTCGGGCACCGACACGACCATGTAGAGCACGATGAAGCCGCCCATGCCGAGCAGGCAGAAGCCGAGGAACGTCCCGAGGAGCGTCTTCCAGTTCACGAACCGGCGTATGCCGGTGCGGCGGGGCTTGCCGCCCGCCTTCGCCCCCGGCGCGGCGCCCGCGGACTCGTGTCCGGACGAGCGCTGGGGCGCCGCGCGGCGGCCCTGCGCCTGCCGCGCTCGTCTCTCTTCAGCTCGTCCCATGGGTCGATCCGCTCCGCTTCATTCTCGTGTGGCACACAAGTTCGCCGGTCAGGTCAGCTCAGCAAGCTAACACCGCGCGCTATGACAAAGGGGCGCCGATCCGGCCTTTTCCGGACGTGACAATCAGCACGCCCATGGGCACCGCCTCACTGAATCCGACGTGCGGAAGGGCCGGAAGGTTGCCGGGACGGAGGAAAGTGAGACGACGAACAGCGGGCGTCCGGCGCGCGGACCCGGTCCTCGCCTGCCCTCGTGCTCCCGGGTCGCGGGAGGGCGGGCGCCCGAGGGCACGGGGCGCCGTCCCGCGTGCGGGAGGGCGCGCGCCACGGGCCCGGGAAGGAGCGGCCGACGGTTCCAGAACCGTGACAATCGGCCGTGACCAGCGGGTTCCCCGCGCCCGACCCCTCTCCCACGTGACCTATACGCGATGCGTATACACGTCGTGTATACGCCGTGTGTAGAGTGCTCGGCATGTCCATCGGTCACACCCTTCTAGGGCTCCTGGAGTCCGGGCCGCGCCACGGTTACGACCTGAAGCGGGCCTTCGACGAGAAATTCGGTCACGACCGGCCTCTGCACTACGGCCAGGTCTACTCGACGATGTCGCGGCTGCTGAAGAACGGGCTCGTCGAGATCGACGGGATCGAGGCGGGCGACGGGCCCGAGCGCAAGCGGTACGCGATCACCGAGGCCGGCGTCACCGACGTGCAGCGCTGGCTCGCGACGCCGGAGACGCCCGAGCCGTACCTCCAGTCGACCCTGTACACGAAAGTCGTTCTCGCCCTGCTGACCCACCGGGACGCGAGCGAGCTCCTCGACAGCCAGCGCTCGGAGCATCTGCGGATGATGCGCATGCTGACCGAGCGCAAGCGCAAGGGCGACCTGGCCGACCAGCTCATCTGCGACCACGCCCTCTTCCACCTGGAGGCCGATCTACGGTGGCTGGAACTGACGGCCGCGCGCCTCGACAGGCTCGCCGAGGCGGTGACGACCCGATGACCACGGCCGCCCCTCCCCCCGGCTCCCTGCTCACCGCCTCGGAGCTGCGCAAGACCTACGGCCCGACCACCGCGCTGGACGGTGCCGGCTTCTCCATCCACCCCGGCGAGGTCGTCGCCGTGATGGGCCCCTCCGGCTCCGGCAAGTCCACTCTGCTCCACTGCCTCGCCGGTATCGTCACCCCCGACTCGGGCTCGATCACGTACGACGGCCGCGAGATGGCGACGATGAACGACGCCCAGCGCAGTGCGCTGCGCCGCTCCGCGTTCGGGTTCGTCTTCCAGTTCGGCCAGCTCGTACCGGAGCTGAGCTGCGTCGAGAACGTGGCGCTGCCGCTGCGGCTGAACGGCACCGGCCGCAAGGAGGCCGAGCGCACCGCGCTGTCCTGGATGGAACGGCTGGAGGTCGACGACCTCAAGGACAAGCGGCCCGGCGAGGTCTCCGGAGGACAGGGCCAGCGCGTGGCCGTCGCCCGTTCGCTGGTCACCAGCCCCCGGGTGCTGTTCGCCGACGAGCCGACCGGCGCGCTCGACTCCCTCAACGGCGAGCGCGTGATGGAGCTGCTGACGGACGCGGCCCGTTCGACGAACGCCGCCGTCGTGCTCGTCACGCACGAGGCGCGCGTCGCGGCCTACTCGGACCGTGAGGTCGTCGTACGCGACGGCAGGTCCAGGGACATGGAGCGGATCGTATGAGTGCCCGCCAGTGGACCCGCGACCTCGCCATGGGCGCCAGGTTCGCGGTGACCGGGGGCCGCGAGGCATGGGTGCGGGTCCTGCTGACGGCCGTCGGGGTCGGGCTCGGGGTGGCGCTGCTGCTGCTCACCACCGCGCTGCCGAGCGCGCTGGCCTCCCGGCACGACCGGGAGAGCGCCCGCAGCGACCTCACGTACAGCGCGACGGTCAAGAAGAAGTCGGACCGCACCCTGATCGTCGCGCACACGGACACCACCTTCCACGACGAGGAGGTACGGGGCCGGCTGGTCCGGCCCGAGGGTCCGCGGGCCCCGCTGCCGCCGGGCGTGTCCGCGTTCCCCGCACCCGGTGACATGGTCGTGTCGCCCGCTCTCGACCGGCTCCTGAAGTCCGCGGACGGCACGCTGCTGCGCGAGCGCCTGGGATACCGGGTCAGCGGCACGATCGCCGACGCCGGGCTGGTCGGTCCGCACGAGCTCGCCTACTACGCGGGCTCGGCGAGCCTGCCCGCGGCCGGTGTCGGCACCGGCCGGGTCGAACGCATCGACACGTTCGGCTCCCCGGGGCAGTCCGAAGCCATGGACCCCGTCCTGGTGCTGCTGGTGCTGATCGTCTTCGTCGTGCTGCTCATGCCGGTCGGCGTGTTCATCGCCGCCGCCGTCCGGTTCGGCGGCGAGCGGCGTGACCGGCGGCTCGCGGCGCTGCGGCTGGTCGGCGCGGACGGGCGGATGACCCGGCGGATCGCCGCCGGCGAGGCGCTGGCCGGAGCGCTGCTCGGACTGGTCCTCGGCGCGGGATTCTTCCTGGCCGGACGTCAGGTCGCCGGGCTGATCATGGTCTTCAGGATCAGCGTCTTCCCGGCCGACCTCGATCCCTCTCCCGCGCTGGTGGCGCTGGTGGCCGTCGCGGTCCCGTCCGCCGCGGTCGCGGTGACGCTCCTCGCGCTGCGCGGTGTCGTCATCGAGCCGCTCGGCGTGGTGCGCACGGCGCGGCCCTCGCGGCGCCGGCTGTGGTGGCGGCTGCTGCTCCCGCTGGGCGGCCTCGCGATGCTGTACCCGATGATCGGGCAGGGGCGGTCCAACGGGGACTTCAACCAGTACCTCGTCATCGGCGGCGTCCTGCTGCTGCTGGTCGGCATCACCGCGCTGCTGCCCTGGGTGGTCGAGGCGGTCGTCGCCCGGCTGAACTCCGGTGGCGTGGCCTGGCAACTGGCCATCCGCAGGCTTCAGTTGAGCAGCGGCTCGGCGGCCCGCCTGGTCAACGGCATCGCCGTGGCGGTGGCCGGCGCGATAGCCCTGCAGATGCTGTTCGCCGGGGTCGACGACGACTACACGAAGATCAGCAAGGAAGACCTCACCCGGGCCCAGATGTCCGTCGCCGTACCGGACGGGGTCTCGTCGGCCCGGGCGGTCCGGTACCTGTCCGGGACGAAGGGCGTCACCCACCTGACCGCTCTGGCGCGGACCGACGTGGGCGACGGGCGCGACGAACCGGAGAACTCGACGACCGCGACGGTCGGCGACTGCGCGGCGCTGCGGGAGACGGCCGTGCTGCCCTCCTGCCGGGACGGTGACATCTTCGCCGTCGAGAACGCCGCGTGGGACACCAGCACCGCGAAACTCGACAAGGCCGGCACCAGGCTCTGGTTCGACCCCTCCTACGGCTCCTCCAGCAAGGGCGAGGAGATCGCCTGGACGGTGCCGAAGGGGGTCAGGCCGGCCGGTCTGCGCAAGGACCCGTCGGGCAGCGAGCTCGGCGGCTTCCTCTTCACGCCCGGCGCGCTGCCCGAGCGGGCCGCGTCCGTCACGCGCACGACGGTCTACGTCCAGCTCGACGAGTCGGTGCCGGACGTCATCGAACTGGTGCGCAACAGCGCAGCGAGGATCGGACCCCTGGCCGACGCCACCGTCTGGACGGCGACGACCCAGTCCCGGAAGTTCACGTCCATCCGCACGGGCCTGTCCGTCGGCGCGGCGTGCGTCCTCGTGCTGATCGGCGCGAGCCTGCTGATCTCGCAGCTCGAACAGCTCCGCGAGCGCAAGAAGCTGCTGTCGGCGCTGGTCGCCTTCGGCACCCGGCGCCGCACCCTGAGCATGTCGGTGCTGTGGCAGACCGCGATCCCGATCGCGCTGGGGCTCGGCCTCGCGGCCGTCGTGGGGCTCACCCTCGGCACGGTCCTGCTCAAGATGACCGGGACCTCGGTGAGCGTGGACTGGGCGAGTGTGCTGTCGATGACCGGTATCGGCGCGGGTGTCGTGCTCCTGGTGACCCTGCTCAGCCTGCCGCCGCTGATCCGGCTGATGCGGCCGGACGGACTGCGCACCGAGTAGGACCCCGGACGGACACGGCGCGGCGGGACACCGTCCGCGCCCCCGGGTGCCGTCGCCGGTGGCCCTCCCCGCCCGGGGAGGGCCACCGGTCGGCGTTCACATGCTGTACTCCTTCACCACGCGGCGGACCTGGGCGAAGAGCATGCCGACGTTCACCGACTTGCGGCAGACGACCACGGCGACGACGTCCTGCTGATCGCCCATCCGCACGAACAGATGGGTGAGGTTGTCGCTGTTGACCAGGATCTCCTGGAAGAAGTGCGAGTCGGACTCGATGCCGCGCCGCTCCTTGAAGACGTCCTCGATCATCTGGACCGTACGCCCCTGGAACAGATCGAGGGTCGCGCCCGCGAGCAGGTCCAGGACCTCCGGCGGATGGTTGTCGACGGTCTCGTAACTCAGCAGCATTCCGGTCGACATGTCGACCGCTCCGGAGGCGACGCAGTCCGGGGCGTCGGTGCGCAGTGATTTGACCAGGCCCATGATCTGGTCGGAGAACCCGGGTGTCATTCGCTTGGTGGCCATGTCGTCATACCCCTTCGGTCGCGGTGTCGGTCACGGCTCCGACGAGTGCGTCGGGAGCCACGGCGGGCGGATCGGGCTCGGCGGGTGTCCCGGCGAGCGGGTCGGGGCCGGTCCCGGTGAGAATCGATCCGATGCGGCCGAGGGTCGGCCGGGTCTGCTCGTGGAGCCGTTCGAGGTCGATGCCCTCGTCGCCGAGGACGATCATCAGCGCGGTGTCGCCGACCGCGTAGAAGGCCGCGAGGCCCTGACTGCCGTAGGTCACGGTCTGGCGGAACGCGCCCCGGCCGGTCACCGCCGTCGCGCGGCGGGCGATGCCGAGTCCCGCGGCGGCGATCGCGGCGAGGCTCTCCGGGTCGATCATGTCGGCGGTGTCGGCCGCGATGAGCATTCCGTCGGCGGCCGCCACCGCCGTATCGGTGATTCCGGGCACCTGTTCCCGGAGTTCCCTCATTTCCCTGGCCAGTGCCTCGTGATTCATGCGTTGAACTCCCTGATGATGGTGCGCATTCGATCGTTGACAGGCATGTCGGTTCTACGTTCCGGAGTCCGGGGTCCAGATCCGGTGGCGCAGCCGGAAGAATCCTTTCCAGCTCGCCCCGGCCCTTTCGGGGGCGAGGGTTTCGGCTATTCCGCTCGCGCCGGGCTCACGGCGGGGCAGCGACGGGGCATGCGCGCCGGGCTCTCTGCGGGGCAGGGCCGGAGCGATCGACCCGGGTGGCGGGCCGGGGGCCGGCCGGGGCTCCGGTGCCGCGGACTCTCCGGCGGCCACCGCGGACGACAGGGCGGAGAACAGCTCGGGGTCCAGGGCGGGCGGGGCTCCGGTGGGCCGCTGCCGGAGCGCTCCGGTGGGCAGGTCGCGCACGGTGACGCGGGGGGCGGAATCGGACTCCGCCGGCAGTTCCAGCAGCCCCTCGCCGAGCATGCGGGCCATCCCCACCGTGACGGTGTAGGCGCCGAGCCCGGTCGCGAAGGCGATGTCGCGGGCCGTCCGGCGACCGTCGGCATGGGCCAGCAGCTCCTTGTGCGGTGGCGGGAGCTGCTGGCGTATCTCGTCCGGCACCGCGGACGGCACGGGGCGTTCCCGGTCCGGCCGTACGGGCCGCGGCAGGCCGGCGACGGCCGCCAGCTTCCTCGCCGCGTCCTGCAGCAGCCGCCCGGGGGTCTCGCCGAGGACGACCGGCGCGTACGGCTCGAAGGCGGCGTCGAGCGGGTCGCACGCCTCCACGTCACCGGCCACGACGGCGAACGCCGCGTCCTGCATCGCCATCATGCAGACGACCCGGAGCTGTGCGGCCCCCGCGTATCCGTGCGCGATCAGTCCGGCCTCGGGCCACCGGGTGCAGCCGGACTCGCGGAGCAGTTCGGCCCACTGCTCCCCGCTGACCCGGCCGGAGCGCAGCAGCCGCGCCTCGGCACCCGGGGCGCCGGGACTTTCGACGGCGACGACCGCCCCGTCGCGGAGATGGAAGACTCCCCCGGGTTTTCCGGACACCCGCAGTTTCCCCGTCGCCCGTGTGCTCTGGCATTCGCTCAGCGCGTGCGACAGCAGGTCGTATCCGACCCTGCCAAGGGAATCCCGAATGCCCGTCATCACTCCCCTTGGAACTTCCGGCACTTCGCACAGATGCCTGACGAATCACCCTGAGGGGGTATGTGTATCAGCCGGGGCGGATAACCCAGCGGGAGTCGCACTACCTGACGGAACTTGAAATTTCCCGGCTGTCACGGGACTTCATCGGTCGCGCGATTGACCGACTCTGTACGGCGGTTCAGGATTCCGCGCCCAACACCCGCACGGGCAGGGGGCGCAGAGCCTCGCGCAGGGCCTGCGCGAGTTCCTGGTACTCCGTGCTCCGCGCCGCGCCCGACCGCATCGCGAGCGCGATCCGCCGGGTGGGAGCCGGGTCCGCGAAGTACCCGGTGAGGAGCTGATCGCTGCGGGTCGTCTCCACCTTGACGGCGGTACGGGGCAGCAGGGTCACCCCGAGACCGCCGGCGACGAGCTGGACGAGGGTCGACAGGCCCGCGGCGGTGGTGGTCACGGGGGCGTCGGCGCGCCCGGCCTCACGGCAGATGTCCAGGGCCTGGTCGCGCAGGCAGTGGCCCTCGTCGAGCAGCAGCAGCCGCAGTTCCCGCAGCGCCTCGCGCGGAATGCCCTCCTGCCCGCCGAGCTCGTGGCCGAGCGGGGTCACCAGCACGAAGTCCTCGTCGAACAGCGGGAGTTCGACGACACCGGGGACTCCGAGGGGGACCGCGAGCAGCAGCAGGTCGAGCCGGCCGACCGTCAGCCCCTCCAGCAGGTTGGCCGTCTGCTCCTCGTGCACCTGGAGGTCGAGGTCGGGGTAGCGGTCGTGGACGAGACGCAGGACGGTCGGCAGGAGGTAGGGGGCGACGGTGGGGATGACCCCCAGGCGCAGTGCCCCGGTGAACGGCGCCCGTACGGCCTCCGCCTCCTCCATCAGCGCGCCGACCTCGGCCAGAACGGCCTTGGCGCGTACGGCGAGGCGCTCGCCGGCGGGCGACAGGAGCACCTTGCGGGTCGTACGCTCCAGGAGGGTCACCCCGAGGGTCTCCTCCAGCGCGGAGACGGCACCGGACAGCGCGGGCTGGCTCATGCCGATCGCGGCGGCCGCGTCCCGGAAGTGCAGATGCTCGGCGACGGCGGTGAACGCGCGGAGCTGCGCGAGGCTGGGGGTACGGCGCCCGCCGCCCTTGCCGCCCGTCCTGCCGGTGGGGCTCACCATGGCCGTACTCGTCCTTCCGGGTCGGTTCACCGGGCGTCACTGATAGCCGCAGTCGATCAACACGACCAAGTGTAGCTATTTCCCGAATCAATACCGGCTGTGCCACGATCAGGGCCGTCCACCCCCCTAGGGAAAGACCCCCAAAAAGGGCTATCCCTTGCTGCAAGGAGAGTTTGTGCTCACTGTCGGTGACAAGTTCCCCACGTTCGACCTGACCGCCTGCGTCTCGCTGGAGAAGGGCCAGGAGTTCGAGCAGATCGACCACAAGACCTACGAGGGCAAGTGGAAGATCGTCTTCGCGTGGCCCAAGGACTTCACCTTCGTGTGCCCCACCGAGATCGCGGCCTTCGGCAAGCTGAACGACGAGTTCGCCGACCGTGACGCGCAGGTGCTGGGCTTCTCCGGCGACTCCGAGTTCGTGCACCACGCCTGGCGCAAGGACCACGACGACCTGCGTGACCTGCCCTTCCCGATGATGGCCGACTCGAAGCACGAGCTCATGCGCGACCTCGGCATCGAGGGCGAGGACGGCTTCGCCAAGCGTGCCGTCTTCATCGTCGACCAGAACAACGAGATCCAGTTCTCCATGGTGACCGCCGGCTCAGTCGGCCGTAACCCCAAGGAGGTCCTGCGGGTCCTGGACGCTCTCCAGACGGACGAGCTCTGCCCGTGCAACTGGACGAAGGGCGAGACCACCCTCGACCCGGTCGCCCTGCTGGCCGGTGAGTGACCTTCCATGGCTCTCGACGAACTGAAGTCCGCCATACCGGACTACGCCAAGGACCTGCGCCTGAACCTCGGTTCGGTGATCGGCAACAGTGACCTCCCGCAGCAGCAGCTCTGGGGCACGGTGCTGGCCTGCGCCATCGCCTCGCGGTCCCCGCGCGTGCTGCGTGAGCTGGAGCCCGAGGCGAAGGCGCAGTTGTCGCCCGAGGCGTACACCGCCGCCAAGTCGGCCGCCGCGATCATGGCGATGAACAACGTCTTCTACCGGACGCGGCACCTGCTGTCGGACCCGGAGTACGGGACGATGCGCGCCGGTCTGCGGATGAACGTCATCGGCAACCCGGGTGTGGAGAAGGTCGACTTCGAGCTGTGGTCGCTCGCCGTCTCCGCGATCAACGGCTGCGGCCAGTGCCTCGACTCCCACGAGCAGGTGCTCCGCAAGGCGGGCGTCGACCGGGAGACGATCCAGGAGGCGTTCAAGATCGCGGCCGTGCTCCAGGCCGTCGCCGCCACGCTGGACGCCGAGGCGCACCTCGCCGTGTAGTCCTCGACACGCGGACACAGGGCCCCGCCCACCATCTCGGTGGGCGGGGCCCTGTGTGTTTCGTTCGAGCTCGCTACGAGGTCGGCCGGTGGGCCGGGGAGGCGTCCACCGCGGTCGCGCCGCGGGGCTCGGGGGTGTGCCGGAGCTCCGCCTCACCGGCGTACGAACGCAGGTACACGACCACCGTGTTGGTCACGGCGACCAGCGGGACCGCGACGACCGCTCCGCCGATGCCGGCGATCATGCCACCGGCGGCGACCGAGAGGACCACCGCCAGGGGGTGGACGCGGACCGCGCGGCCCAGGATGAAGGGTTGCAGGATGTGGCCCTCGATCTGCTGGACGGCGAGGACCACGACGAGCGTCATGACGGCCACGAAGACGCCCTGGGTCACCAGCGCGACCACCACGGCCAGCGCCCCGGAGATCACCGCGCCCACCAGCGGGATGAACGCGCCGAGGAAGATGAAGACGGCGAGCGGCACGGCCATGGGGACCTTGAGGATGTAGAGGCCCAGGCCGATGAAGATCGCGTCGATCATGGCGACGATCACCGTGCCGCGGACGTAGGCGGTGAGCGTGCGCCACGCGCGCGGGCCGGCGCCCGCGACCCCGGTCCGTGCGGCGGCCGGGACGAGCTTGAGCGACCACTCCCAGATCCGCTTGCCGTCGTAGAGCAGGAAGAGGGTCGAGAACATCGTCAGCAGGATGCCCGTGAGGGCCTCGACGATCACCGTCACGCCCTGCAGACCCGCCGAGGTGATCTGGTCCGTGTTCGCGCCGATCGCCTCGCGGAGGTTCTTGGCGATCTCGTTGATCTGCTTGTCGGTGACGTGGAACGGGCCCTTGAGGAGCCACTTGCGCAGCTCGTCGATGCCGTCCTGGATCTGGTTGGAGAGGTTGTCGATGTTCTCCTGGACCTGCCAGACCACGAACCAGCCGACCAGCCCCATGATGACGAAGCCGAGGATCGCGGTGAGCGCGGTGGCGAGTCCGCGCGGCACCCCGTACAGGGTGAGCCGGGCCACCGTGGGCTGGAGCAGCGCGGTGATGAGCAGCGCGGCCACGAAGGCCAGCACGACGAGCTGGACGGCGCTGATGACCCGCATCAGCACCCAGACGGTGCCCGCGAGGATGAGCAGCCGCCAGCTCGCCTCGGCGGCGACGCGCACTCCCCACGGCACGGCGAGAGCGGGGTCGGGACGGTGGGGCTGCGGTGTGTACGCGAGCGCCGCGGCCTGCTCCTCGGAGGGGCGCTGGACCGGGAGCGCGGAGGCGTCGGCGTCCGACGCCGGGCCGGCGGGGGTACCGGAGGGCCCGGGAGTCTTCGTGTGAATGCCGGGTGCGTCGAGGGGGGCCGGCCCGTCGAGGCCGTCCTCACCGTCGACGGGGCCCCGCGACTCCAGCTCGACCTCGGCGCGGCGTTCGTCCAACCGCTCTCCCAGCTCGGTGAGTCCGGCGCCGATCCGGCCGAGCCATCCTGGTACACGCGACATGATGCGTCCTCTTCCCCCGCCGCTCCCCACCACTCCCCCTGGAGTCGTCGGATCCGACCGTACATGGCCGAAGCCCCTCCCCCTAGGACGGGGAGGGGCTCGGCAAGGTTGAGCCGCCGGTGTACGGCGTGGAACTCAGTACCAGCTGTTGGCCTGCCAGAACGACCAGGCCTCACACGGGCTGCCGTACCGGCCGTTCATGTAGCTGAGGCCCCACTTGATCTGGGTGGCCGGATTGGTCTGCCAGTCGGACCCGGCGGACGCGTACTTGCCCGCGGGCAGGGCCTGGAAGAGACCGTAGGCACCCGAGGAGGCGTTGACCGCGTGGTAGTTCCAGCTCGACTCGTGGTTCACGATGTTGCTGAAGCACTGGAACTGACCGCTCGGCACCATCTGAGCCGCCATCGCCTGGATCTGGGCGACGGAGTACGAGGACTGGACCGAGAAGCTGGAGGCGTCACGCGTCGCGGAGCGGCTGGCCGCTTCCTCGGCTTCCTTGCGCTCCTTGGCTTCCTTCTCCGCCTTCGCCGCAGCCTTCTGCTTCGCGACGGCGTCGTCGGCCGCCTGCTTGCGGGCGGCTGCCTCCGCGTCCTTCTTGGCGCTCGCGTCGGCGGCGATGGCCTGGGCATCGGCCTGCTGCGTCAGGGACGCGGTCTGCACCTGGGCCTGCTGGCCGGCAGGTATGTCTGCGAGGAGAGTCGAGTCGCTCGCCGTCGCCTCGGCATCGTTCGAGGGCTGGGCGACGCTGCCCGAGGCAACTCCGACCACGCTTCCGACAGCGGTGACCGCGGTGGCCGAAGCCACTGCGAATCCCCGGACCGAAATCCGGCTCACACGGTTTCCTTCCAGCATCGCCCGTTTAGGTGACCCTCGCGGACGCAATCGTGCCCCTCGGCGCTGGCCTCCCAACTGCGGGGTCACGGGGAGACACGGGCCCGGTGGGCAACTCCCGCTGAGGGAGCGCCGCGTGGTGCGCGGGCGGCATACGACGGCTCTATGGAGTTCTGAGGTTCCGGTGTTCTGTGCCGCTGGGGGTACAGGTGTGTCGTATGCGGGGCCTGACAGGAGTGAGACTCTAGCCGTTACGCGACGCCGCACGGCAATTCCGCGTCACGTGTGAAAGCTCACACCCCGTTTGCCTCGGCTGTTTCGAGGAAACGCCAGCGCAGCAAGACGCCGCCCGGCTAGGCTCTTCGCCTTTGCCGGACGGCGCCAACCAGCGTGTATTCACCACCCTTTGACCAGGTGGGACAGCCTGGATCAGATCTGCCCGTCCTCCAGCATTTCGGTCACGAGTGCCGCAATCTGGGACCTCTCGGAACGATTCAGCGTGACGTGCGCGAAGAGCGGATGGCCCTTCAACTTCTCTACGACGGCGACCACTCCGTCGTAACGCCCGACGCGCAGATTGTCCCTTTGTGCCACGTCATGGGTCAGAACGACCCGCGAATTGGCGCCGATACGGGACAGAACGGTCAACAGGACGTTCCGTTCCAGGGACTGGGCCTCGTCCACGATCACGAACGCGTCGTGGAGCGAGCGGCCGCGGATGTGCGTGAGCGGCAGGACCTCCAGCATGCCGCGCGCGGTGACCTCCTCGATGACCTCGCGGCTGGTGACCGCGGAGAGCGTGTCGAAGACCGCCTGGGCCCAGGGGCTCATCTTCTCGGACTCGGAGCCGGGCAGATAGCCGAGCTCCTGCCCGCCCACCGCGTACAGCGGCCGGAAGACCATCACCTTCTGGTGCTGGCGGCGTTCGAGGACGGCCTCCAGACCCGCGCACAGCGCGAGCGCGGACTTGCCGGTGCCGGCCCGGCCGCCCATCGACAGGATCCCGATGTCCGGGTCGAGCAGCAGATCGAGCGCGATGCGCTGCTCGGCACTGCGGCCCTTGATGCCGAACGCCTCGCGATCGCCGCGCACGAGCCGGACGTTGCCGTCGGCCGTGACACGGCCGAGGGCCTTGCCGCGCTCCGACTGGATCGTCAGCCCCGTGTGCACGGGCAGGGCGGCCGCTTCGGGGACGTAGACGTGCCCCTCCTCGAAGAGGATGTCCACCTGCTCCCCGGACAGGGCCAGTTCGGACATCCCGGTCCAGCCGGACGAGCCCGTGATGGCGAGCTCCGCGCGGTACTCCTCGGCGAGGAGACCCACCGAGGACGCCTTGATCCTGAGCGGCAGGTCCTTCGAGACGACGGTGACGTCGTATCCCTCGGCCTGCAGGTTGCGGGCGACCGCGAGGATGCGGGAGTCGTTGTCCCCCAGGCGGTACCCGCTGGGCAGGACGCTGGGGTCCGAGTGGTTGAGCTCGACGCGTACCGTCCCGCCGAGGTCCCCAACGGGAATCGGGGAGTCGAGGCGGCCGTGCCGGACCCGGAACTCGTCGAGCAGGCGCAGTGCCTGCCGGGCGAAGTATCCGAGTTCGGGATGGTGCCGCTTGGCCTCCAGCTCCGTGACCACGACGATCGGGAGCACTACTTCATGCTCGTCGAAGCGGCTCAGGGCATTCGGGTCGGCCAGCAGGACGCTGGTGTCGAGAACATAGGTGCGCCGGTCTGGCGTGCGGCGCTTTGTGCTGGTCACCACGGAAGGACGTACCCCCTCGGATGAGGTCGGGGAGCGACGAAGGAGAACCGGACCGGTTCGCGGCACCGATGCACAGGCCGAAAACCGGCCCTCCGCTTCGTCCGTGCTGACCGCACGATCGGGCTGGTGCAAAGGGCCTCCCGGGCGGACGGCCCCGTGCCGTCCGCTGAGATACGACACCCGTGGTTCGGGCGTCGACCTGCAAGGCTTATGCCCTCGAACGAGCCAAGCCATGCCAGGGCAGATGACGGCGCGTTCGTTAACTCCCGATGACGTGCGTCCCTCCCGGGTGTCCCGAAGTACGCGGGACGCCCGGAGTTTCAGCCTCCGTAACGGCGGTGTCGCGCCGCGTAGTCGCGCAGGGCGCGCAGGAAGTCGACCTTGCGGAAGGCCGGCCAGAAGACTTCGCAGAAGAAGTACTCGGAGTGGGCGGTCTGCCAGAGCATGAATCCGGACAGCCGCTGCTCGCCGCTGGTGCGGATCACCAGGTCGGGATCGGGCTGGGCACCGGTGTAGAGGTGCTTGCCGATGAGGTCGACGTCGACACGGTCCGCGAGATCCTCCATCGAGGTCCCCTTGTCGGCGGCGTCGAGGATCATCGAGCGCACGGCGTCGGCGATCTCCTGGCGGCCGCCGTAGCCGATGGCGACGTTCACGACTATGCCCTCGACGTGCGCGGTGGCCTCCTCGGCCTCCTTGAGCGCCGACTGCATCGGGGAGGGCAGGATGTCCCGCGTCCCGACGTGGTGCACCCGCCAGCGGCCGTCGGCCGCCAGGGTGCGGACGACGCCCTCGATGATGCCGAGGAGCGGACCGAGCTCCTCCTGCGGGCGGTCGAAGTTGTCGGTGGACAGCAGCCACAGGGTGACGACCTCGACATCGGTCTCCGCGCACCAGCCGAGGAACTCCTCGATCTTGTCCGCTCCGGCCCGGTGTCCCTGGGCCGTCGTCGAGCCGGCGGCCTTCGCCCAGCGGCGGTTGCCGTCCATGATGACGCCGATGTGCTTGGGCACCTGGTCGTGGTCGAGGTGGCCTTCCACCCTGCGTGCATAGAACCTGACCAGCAGACGGCGCAGGTTGTCGCGCAAGGTCACGTGTTGTCAGCCCCTCCGTGCGGATCGGACAGCCGCGCCCGAGCACAGTCCCTGTCCATATGGCGGTCCCCCGGGGCGAAGCCTACCCCTGTGCAACGCGAGGCCTGCCGAGGGGCCTGTGCACCCTGACATAGGTTCGTCCCCATGAACGACCCCACTCTGTACCGTGCCGCAACGGAGCGGTACGACTCGATGGAATACCGGCGTACGGGCCGCAGCGGGCTCAAACTGCCCGCGATCTCGCTCGGCCTGTGGCACAACTTCGGCGACGACCGCTCGCTGGACTCCCAGCGCGCGATCCTGCGCCGCGCCTTCGATCTCGGCGTCACCCACTTCGACCTCGCCAACAACTACGGGCCGCCGCCCGGCTCGGCGGAGCTGAACTTCGGCAAGCTGCTGAAGGAGGATGTCGCCCCCCACCGGGACGAGCTGGTCATCTCCTCCAAGGCGGGCTACGACATGTGGCCCGGCCCGTACGGCGAGTGGGGCAGCCGCAAGTACCTGCTGGCCTCGCTGGACCAGTCGCTGGAGCGGATGGGCCTCGACTACGTCGACATCTTCTACTCGCACCGCTTCGACCCGGACACCCCGCTGGAGGAGACGATGGGCGCGCTCGCGTCCGCCGTCCGGCAGGGCAAGGCGCTGTACGTCGGCGTCTCCTCGTACAGCAGCGAGCAGACGGCGGAGGCGGCCCGGATCCTGACCGGGATGGGCGTCCGTCCGCTCATCCACCAGCCCTCGTACTCGATGCTCAACCGCTGGACCGAGGACGACGGTCTGCTCGACACGCTGGAGGCGGCCGGCATGGGCTGCATCTCCTTCGCGCCGCTCGCGCAGGGCCTGCTCACGGGCAAGTACCTCCAGGGCATCCCGGACGGCTCGCGCGCCACCCAGGGCAAGTCGCTGGACCCGGACCTGCTGAGCGGCGAGGTCGTGCGCCGGCTGAACGGGCTGAACGACATCGCGGCCCGGCGCGGCCAGTCGCTCGCCCAGCTCGCGCTCACCTGGGTGCTGCGCGACCAGCGGATGACCTCCGCCCTCATCGGCGCGTCCAGCGTGCGGCAGCTCGAGGAGAACCTGGAGGCGCTGGCGGCCCCGCGGCTCACCGACGAGGAGCTGAGGGAGATCGACACGTTCGCGGTGTCGACGCAGGGCACGAACATCTGGGCCCAACGCCACTGAGTCACCGGAATCCCGGGCCGCGCGGGGCGGCCCGTCCGAGGGGCGCACGGGGGCGCCCGCCCGGCGGGCCGTCACGGGCACAAAAAAACGGGCCGGTCCGTGGGGGGGAGACGGACCGGCCCGAGGGGGGGTTTCCACCATAACCCTTCGTAAGTGATGCTGCGTGCATCCGCGTGCCACAACTACTCTCCGGAGTCGTCCGGCAACGCCACGATGAGCACGGAACCATGGATTCCGGGTGTGATCATGGCTGAATCATGGCTGATTCAAAGGGAATCGTGGAGGATCGACAGAGATCCAATGGGTTCGTGACCGTTTCCGCGGCGTGGCGCCGCCGCGCCCGTCCGTACTCCGGGCGGGTGATCCGCGTGGCGCCCCTCGCTTGACCCGCCCGCTACCTTCGCACCCATGGCCACGTTCACGACGGACACACCGGAGGGGACGCCCGAGCCGGTGCCCCTGGAGCTGGCCGCCACGGCGCGCGCCCGGCGGCGGGGACTGCTCGGACGCTCGGGGATCGAGGGCGCGCTGCTGCTCACACCGGCGAGTTCGGTGCACACCCTGGGGATGCGGTTCGCGATCGACGTCGCCTATCTGGACCGGTCGTCGCGGGTCCTGGCGGTACGCACGATGCGTCCGGGCCGGCTGGGACTGCCGCGGCCGCGGGCCCGGCACGTCCTGGAGGCGGAGGCCGGGGCGATGGAGCGCTGGGGCGTGCGGCGCGGCGCCCGGATCACGGTCCGGCACGCCTGACATCACGTCACCAGGGAAGGCAGCACCGCGCAGCCCCCTCCTCTGCGCGGTGCCACACGCGCAGCTTTGCTGACGCGAATTACCTTGGCCTGAACCTACGTCAGCCGAACATCCCTGGCGACAGCCGATCGATAACGATGTGGAAACCCCGTGCAGATGTTCCGCACACGGCGCGCCGCCCACCCGGCCCGCCGTCCGTCACCCGGGGGGACATCTCACGCCGAGTGACCTTCATTGGGAGGTTTTCGGTCAATCTGCCGTAGGGATCAGCGGGCGCACCTCTTCCGCCGCGAAGCGGACGAAGCCCTCGGGGTCCGGCTCGTCGGCGGTGGGCTGGAGAACCACCGTGTCGGCGCCGGCGTCCACGAGGCGCTGGACGGCTTCGGCGACGGCGTCCGCGTCACCCGCGATCCCGCGGTCCGGGACGGCGCTCTCGCCGTCGGCCTCGATCTCGGCACGCAGCCGGTCGGCGGCGCCGTCCCCGGTGGCGGTGAGCAGATAGACGACGACCCGGTGGCGCTCCTCCGTCCGGCCGGCCGCCTGCCGTCCCTCGTCGATGAGCCGGCGGGCCCGCCGTACCCCGTCGACGGTGGTCGAGGCGGTGAGGACCGTGCCGTCGGCCGCCTGTCCGGCGAGGCGGAGCGTACGGGGCCCGGTGGCGCCGGTGAGGACCTCGGGCACCTCCGCGGGCGGCCAGTCGAGGGCGACTCCGTCGAGTTTCACGTACCGCCCCTCGGTGGTCACGCGCTCGCCGCGCAACAGGGCGCGCAGCGCGTCGAGATGCTCCCGCAGCAACGTCATGGGCGACTCGGCCCGCGCCCCGACCTGTCCCATCCAGTCCTGGACGCCGTGGCCGACCGCGACGACGGCCCGCCCGGGGAACAGCCGGTACAAGGTGGCTGCCTCCATCGCCGTGACGGCGACGTTCCGCAGCGGGACGGGCAGGAGTCCCACTCCCACCTGCAGGCGCTCGGTCCAGGCGAGCGCCGCCGCGGCGGCGGAGATGCCGCCTTCGAGGAAGCAGTCCTCCCACAGCCACAGCTCCTCGAGCCCGGCCTCCTCCGCCTCGCGGGCCAGGGCGCGCAGCCGCTCGGGGGGCAGTTGGGGCCGGAAGACAACACCGAGCGACGTCATGCCGACTTCCTACCCAGGCCGCCGGTCACGGACAACCGCTTTACGCGATGTTCGTCCCGGCGGTTCCGGCCGTCCCGGTGGCATGGCCCGTCTTCGCGGTCGTGTCGCGCTCGTAGCGCAGGAGGGTGACGCCGTTGCCGAAGGTCCGCGTCTCGACGAGGCGGAGGTCGGTCGGGGCCTCGGACTCGGGGAACAGGGGTTTGCCGGCGCCGATGAGGACGGGGTGCACGTACAGCCTGATCTCGTCGACGAGGCGCAGCCGCATGAATTCCGCGGCGAGATCGGCGCCGCTGAGCGCGAGGTCGCCGCCCTCCTGCGCCTTGAGCGCCAGGATCTCCTCGGGCACGACCTCCCGTACGACCGTGGTGTGCCCCGTGCCGCGTTCGAGCGTCCGCGAGAACACCACCTTGGGGATGTTCCGCCAGATCCCGGCGAACTCGGCCATCTCCGGGCTGATGTCCGGGTCCTTGTCGGCCGTCGGCCAGTAGGAGGCCATCAGTTCGTAGGTCACCCGTCCGGACATCAGGGCACCGAAGCCTCTGACCAGGTCGTTGAAGTGCTGGTGCAGTTCGGCGTCGACCCGGTGCCAGTCGATCTCACGGTTCGGGCCCTCGATGTATCCGTCGAGGGACACCGACGACATCAACACGATCTTCCTCATGGCGGACTCCATCGACCTCGTGCGCGACCCGTTCGTCGGGGAATGGTGCCAGGAGGCCGGGCGCGGGAGAAGGTGACGCGCGCGTCAGGCGCTGTTCCCGTCCGCGGCGCCCCTCGGGAAGGTCACCTCCACCCGGCGGTTCTTGCGGCGGCCCTGTTCCGAGGTGTTGTCCGCGATCGGGTAGTCCTCGCTGTAGCCCCGCACCTCGAAGGTGACGTCCGCCTCCGCCGAGCCGAGCGCGGCGGCCAGCCGGTCGTGCACCTCTTCCGCACGCTTCTTGGAGAGGGTCAGGCCGTGCGCGTACGAGCCGAGGTTGTCGGTGAATCCGAAGACGCGGACGGTCGTGGCGTGCTGGGCCTTGATCTCGTCGGCGATCGCCTGGATACGGGACTGGGAGTCCGGGTTGAGCTTCGAGCTGTCCTTGGGGAACAGGACCTCCGCCTGGAGGGCGAACGTCACGTCCTCGTTGGTGTCCTCCCGGCGCTCCTCGCCGCCCAGGTCCTCCACGACCGACTTGATGTCCAGCACCTTGGCGGGCGCGAGGGTCGCGCCGTCGGCGAGCTTGAGCCCCGGGCTGTTGGCGTCGACGTCGGGGGGCGGGGAGGTGGTGACGCTGCCGGGCGGGGCACTGGGGTCACCGTCGTCCGCGGAGGCGGGCCCCGGCAGGCCGAGCGTGATCAGGACGGCGAGGGCCGTGAACGTCGTCGCGGCGGCGCGGGGCGGGAGGGCCATGGGTCAGCCCTCGGAGATCTCGATGGAGGCGGGTGGCATGGAGCCGACCTGGAAGTCGACGGCGCTGGTTCCGGCGGGGGGTGCTGGGAACTGGGCGAACCATTGGGTGGTTTCGCCTTGGCGGACGCCTCCGGTGAACTGCGTGCACAGGCATCGGCCCGAGGTGTCCCTCAGAATGAGGTACTTTTTCTTGCCTTTCTGGTCGATCAGACTGGCACCGGCGATGGACCCGCCATTCCTGGCCAACTCCTTCTCGTCGCCACGCCAGTCAGCCGCCACCCAGAGCGTGTCAGTGTCGTTCGTGACCGTTCCCTCAACGGTCACGAAACCCCCGCCGTCCCTCTTGGCCGAGGTGACCGCGAGGACCAAGCCGTTTTCGCCCTTGACCTCGGCCAGTACCTGGTTCTGACTCGCTGACGGAGACGCCTGCTTCGCGCCGTCGTCGCCCCCCTTGTGCGACTGGGAGGCGGACGAAGTCGCATTCGGCTTGTCGCCGCCGTCGTCACCGCCGCACCCGGACACCGTCAGGAGCAATCCGGTGCTGATCGCCACCGCAGCCATGGCCCTGCGGCCCTTCATGGTGTGCCGGAGATCCATCGGTACGGCTTCCTCTCACTCGGCCAGATGCACTGAGAACAGCACGGACGCGTCGGGAAGGTCGTCCGAATGGAAATGTTCGGGATCGATGTCCACACTGTGCCCGGCACAATCCAGCCGCACGGGCTTCTTGGGGTCCGCGTCGGCGGCGAAGGTGCAGCGCGGCTCGATGACCGCCGTCGCGTGCGCCTGGGCATGGCGGCTCTCCGTACCCGGGATGATCGACTTGCCGACCGTGTAACGGGTCTCGATCGCCACGCGATACCCGGGGAATCCGTTCACGACGGTGGGCTGAGGCCCACCTTGCAAGTCCGAGTCGTTCTCGGCGGCCAGCCGGGCGGCGGCGGCCGAGGCCCCCGCGCCCTGGAACTTGTCGCCGTCGAGCCAGTCAAGCCAGTGGTCGTCCGTACCGATGGCTCCCGTCAGCCCTTGTACGAGTTCGTCGCGGGAGTCCTGCGCGGCCGCCAACGCCGCAGCGTCCGCCGCGGATTGAGCTCCATTGCGGGCGGACGCTGCTTGAGCGAAGGCGAAGAAGGCGAACGCGGCGAAGAGCAGAATCCCCGTCAGCCAGATGTAGATGGGGAGGGTCTGTCCCCTATCGCTGCTGAGAGCAAGGCCGGTCAGCCGCCGGTGACGTTGTTGACTGCCCTCATGATTGCTCCCGAGATGGCGCCGTCCAGCCCCAAGCCATCGATCATCGTGAAGATCCCCGCGATGATGATCATCAAGCCCGCGTACTCCACGAACCCCGCCCCCGCGTCCCGGTGGGCGCCCCGTGTCCGGGCGATCACCGTTCGGGTCCATGCGGTGAACCTGTTCATCAGGACTGCCCTCCCTGCCGAGGCCACTAACGACCCGAGCACCGTACGTGAGAAGTCGCCTACCGCGAGTGGGCCCAGGGGCCCAACTTCGCTGGTGGGGAACGCGGGACGGAGTCATCGGCTCCACCCCTCGTGCGCCGTGCCCAGCCAGTGGGCGATCGCTTCGCTCCGCGAGGAACTGTGCAGCTTCGCGAAGATGCGGTTGATGTGGTTCTTCACGGTCTTCTCCGCGATGAAGCAGGTGGCGGCGATCTGACGGTTGCTCATGCCGGTCGCGATGAGGTCCATCACCTCCACCTCCCTCGAACTCAGGCCGAACCCGGACTGATGGACGGCATGGCGGTGAAGTCCCGCCGCCGGTAAGGGCCGAGCTTCCGAAGACTGTGCCACAGCCGGTTGCAGATGCGAAGAGAACGAGTGGGGTTGGTACGAAACTCCGAGTGAATCCGGGACAGTCGGGCGTCCGTGGCGCACCTCCCGTACGGCGGCGATCAGTTCGGCCGCCGTGAACTCGCCATGGACGAGGTAGCCGGACGCGCCTTTGCGCAGGGCTTCCGCCACGACCTCGGGTTCACGGCTGTACGTCAGCATCATCACGGGCGCGATCGCGCACAGTGCGGGCAGTGCGGTGAGGCCGTCCGTGCCGGGCATCCGGACGTCGAGGAGGACCACGTCGGGGATGAGGAGGGCGGCACGGTCCAGTGCCTCCGCGCCGTCCCGTGCCGCCGCGACGACCGTGATGTCGGGGTGTGCGTCCAGCAGCGCGGTCAGGCCGGCTCGTACGACCGGGTTGTCGTCGGCCACGAGGACACGCAGGGGCGGGCCGGAAAGTGCCTGGTCAGACATGTGCGGCCTCCTCTTGGGAAGTGGGGGGAGCGGGAAGGACGGCCGTCTGGAGCGGGAGAGTCAGCCGGACCTCGGTACCCCCGCAGAGGGGTCGGTCCAGCCTGATGAGGCCACCGACGCACGCGGCCCGCTCCGTCATGCCGAGCAGGCCGAAATGGCCGGATCTCGTCCAGGCGGTGAGCATGGCGGGGGTCGCCGGAGCCGGGAGACCGACGCCGTCGTCGCGGACGAGAAGTGCGAACGCGCCTGCGGACACGTCGAGTTCGACTGTCAGCACACTCGCGTCCGCGTGGCGGTGGGCGTTCTCCAGGGCCTCGGACACGATCGCGAGGACGTGGTGGGCGGCGCTGCCGGGCAGGACCGGGGGCGCGCCCCGGTGCCGTACGACCGGAGCGATGCCGGTGCGTGCCTCGAAGTCGGCCGCCATGGCGCCGAGTTCGGGCAGGAGGTCGATGTCCGGGTCGGTCAGGTCGCTGTGCCGCCGCAGGTCCGTCAGGAGGGTGCGGGACTCGGCGGCGGCGAGGCGGGCCGCGTCCGCGACGGCGGTCGCCTGGCGTTTGAGCGCCTGCGGGTCCGCGCCCTCCGAGGAGGCGGCCAGCGCCTCCGCGGCCAGCGCGAGCCCGTACAGCGTCTTGGCCACGGAGTCGTGCATCTCGCGTGCCAGGCGGGCCCGCTCGGACTCCACGGCCTCCGCGACGGCGAGCCTGCTGGTCGCCTCGGCCAGGGCCTGTCCCGCCGTGCCGAAGCGGAACAGCAGATTGCGCAGGGTGACGCCGATGATGCCGGCGCCGACGCAGAAGCCCGCGATGAGCAGGGTGTTGGACCCCGCTCCCGGCCGGTGTTCCCAGGCCCTGAACACCGTGAGCAGCACGGTGAGCTGGAATCCGGTGAAGACGCCCGCGCCGCGCCAGCCGTAGAGCAGGCCGGACAGGAGCGGGGTGCAGACCGTGGCGTAGGCGAGGGGGGAGGCCGGGGACGCGGTGAGGAGCAGGACCGCGCCGAAGGTGAGGTCCAGGCCCATCAGGGTCGGGTGAGCGAGGAGGCGGGGGCCGAAGCGGTCCCAGTCCCGGAGCATGGCGTAGGAGCCCATGACGCCGAGGACGGCGGCCGCGAGGACCGCGTAACGCAGGAGGCCGCCCGTGGCGTTCGTCATCGCGAAGGGCGCGCCGACCACGATGGCCGCGAGTCGGACGGCGAAGGCCTGCCGGCACAGGGCCTGGAGGGCGTTGAGCTGGAGGCGGATGCCACCGGGCGCGGGCGCGTCGTCCGCGAGGTACCCGGTGCCCCGTTGTTCACGGGTCCGCGCGAGCCGGAGGAACCGGCGCGCACGGCCTCGCGCGCGTCGGGCCGACCGGCGCCCGTGGCTTCGCGCGAGCTCAAGGGCCCGGCGCGGGTGTGCGCGGGCCGCGTCACCCCCGCTCCTCGGAAGGCTCCTCATCAGCGCCCCAGGATCGAGCCGAAGTCGGTGCCCGAGCCCAGGAACATGCCCGTCGCGATGAGGATCATCGTCGCCGGGAGCATGAACACCAGGGTGACCATCGTGGCCTTGGGAATGGTCTTGGCGGCACGGCGGCGGGCGTTCTGGGCGTCGGTACGGCGCATGTCGGTGGCGAGCTGGATGAGGGTCTCGGCGATCGGGGAGCCGAGTTCCTCGCCCTGCTGGAGCGCCGAGACGAACTGGGCCACCTGCTCGGAGGAGTTGCGTCTGCGCAGTTCGTCGAAGGCCTGGCGGCGGCTGACGCCCATGTCCATCTGACGCAGGGTGATGCGCAGTTCGTCCGCCCAGGGTCCCTCGTACTTCTCCGCGACCCGGTCCAGGGCCTGCCGGAAGCCGAGACCCGCGGAGACGACGACGGCGAGGACGTCGAGGAAGTCGGGCAGCGTGCGGTCGATGACCTCCTTGCGCTCCCGGACGGCCTGCCAGATGAGGGCGTCCGCCGCGACCAGCCCGAAGGCGAACGTGAGCACGGCGAAGAGGAACTGGCCGTTGGAGAGGAAGACCAGCCCGAGAACGACACCGAAGACGCCGTACACCGCGCGGCGGGCCGCGTAGCGGTTCAGGGTCAGACCGCCGGGATTGCCGGCCATGTCGATGCGCCGGCGTTTGGCGTCCACACGCCGGGGGCCCATCAGACGCAGGACGGTCGGCGCGAAGCGCATGCCGAGGCGGTCGACGGCCGAGTCCGCGACCGAGACACGGGTCCCGCCGACCTCCAGGGCGAGCTGGAGGTCGCTGGGGAGTTTGACCTCGGAGCGGATCATCCGGACACCCAGGAGGACGCCCGCGACGGCCGCGCCCATCAGGACGGCGAGCAGCAGCGGCAGCATGGTGATCCCTCCCTCACACTTCGATCTTGCCGAGCCGGCGGATGACGAAGAAGCCCACGGTGTAGAGGCCGAGGGCGAGCAGGACGAGGCCCTGGCCGAGAGCGGAGCCGGTGACGCGGGCGAGGGCTCCCTCGTTCGAGGAGTTGATCAGCACCAGTGAGCCGATGCCGAGGAAGGGGACCGTGAAGGCGGTCGCGTTGACCTCGGAGAGCATGGTGCGGACCTCGCGGCGGGTCTCCTTGCGGTCCTCCAGGGTCTGGGTGAGGTTGCGCAGGGAGCTGACGACGGAGCCGCCGGCCTTGTTGGCCAGGACGAGGGTGGTGACGAGGACGATCAGCTCGCGGGAGGGCAGTCGCTCCGAGAGTTCCCCGAGCGCGTCGTCGATCGTGCGGCCCAGCATCAACTGGTCCGCCACGTGAGCCAGTTCCTCGCCCGCCGGGGCCTCCAGCTCCTCCGCGGCCATGGCGAGCGCCGTTCGCAGGGCGAGGCCGGCCGCCGTCGCGTTCGCCAGCAGACGTGCCACGTCGGGGAGTTGGTTGATGAACGCCTCGATGCGCTTCTGGCGCTGCCAGTTGAGGAAGATGGCCGCGCTCCACACGCCGAGGAGGGCCGCGATCGGGCCGAAGAAGGGGGCCAGGGTCGCGGCCGCGATCAGCCACAGGGCGACGACCACGGCGGTGACGTAGGTGAAGAACTCCCCCGCCGTGAGATCGAGTCCCGTGGCGGTCAGGCGCAGGTGGATCGTCCGGCCGAGGCGGGTGCGGCGCAGTCTGCGGTCGACGCCCGCGAAGCGGCGTGCCCTGCCGCCCGCCGTCGGGAGCCGGCCGCCGCCGGAGAGGCGGTCGAGGAGGTCCCGTCGCTGGGCACGGCCCGAGGCGTAGGTGTGCACGCCGGCGACGGCGAGCGTGCCGCAGAGGAGCGTTCCGCCGAGGGCGAGGAGTGCGGGGTCGTTCATGGCTGCCTCCCTTCGGAGGTGAGGGGCGCGGGGGCGGGGGATCTCGCGGCCCGGGACTCCTCGATGGCGGAATCCGTGGTCGGGGACGTCATCCGATCGCCTGCCTCGTGTTGAGTACGTCGATGGCCTCGGCGACGCCGAAGGCGGGCGGCAGCGGCTCGTTGGCGACGTACAGCTTCTCCGCGACCGGGCGCGGGAGCGGAAGGTGCTCGAAGTGGCCCCTCACGACGCGGTCGGCGCCGACCGGGCGGGGCACGAAGCGGGTGACGGGGGTGACCCGGAACTGTTCGCGGCCGTGCGAGACGAGCAGCGCGACCTCCGTGACCTTGCGGGAGCCGTCGGCGTGCCGGGAGAGCTGGACGACGACGTCGACGGCGGAGTTGATCTGGTCCTTGAGCGCCTCGAAGGGGATCTGGACCTCGGACATCGAGCCGAGGGTCTGCAGACGCATGAGGGCGTCCTCGGCGGAGTTGGCGTGGACGGTGGCGAGCGAGCCGTCGTGGCCGGTCGACATGGCCTGGAGCATGTCGAGGGTCTCGCCGCCGCGGACCTCTCCGACGATGATGCGGTCGGGCCGCATGCGCAGGGAGTTGCGGACCAGGTCACGGATGGTGATCTGGCCCTTGCCCTCCACGTTCGGGGGGCGTGATTCGAGGCGGATGACGTGCTCCTGTTGGAGCTGGAGCTCAGCGGAGTCCTCGATCGTGATGATGCGCTCGTGAGAGGGGATGAGACCGGAGAGCGCGTTGAGCAGGGTGGTCTTGCCGCTGCCGGTGCCGCCGCTGACGATGACGTTGAAGCGGGCCCGGACGAAGGCGGCGAGCAGCATGAGCGTCTGCTCGTCCAGGGAGCCGAGGCCGATCAGCTCGGGGAGCGTGTAGGCGCGGGGGAAGCGGCGGATGGTGAGGGTGGGGCCGGTCAGGGCGAGCGGCGGGATGATGACGTTGACGCGTTCGCCGGTGGGCAGGCGGGCGTCGACCATCGGGTTGGACTCGTCGACGCGGCGGTTGACCGTCGAGACGATGCGTTCGATGGTCTGCATGAGCTGCTCGTTGGACGCGAAGCGCAGCGGGAGCTGTTCGACGCGGCCGGCCCGCTCGACGAAGATCGAGTCCGGGCCGTTGACCATGATCTCGGTGATGGACGCGTCGGCGAGGAGCGGTTCGAGGACGCCGAGTCCCAGTGCCTCGTCGACGACCCGGCGGATGAGCTGGGAGCGTTCGGCGGTGGAGAGGACCGGGCCCTCGCGGCTGATGATGTGGCCGAGGACGCGTTCGAGACGGACCCGGCGTTCGGCCGCCGCCAGGCTGGACATCTCGGCGAGGTCGATCTCCTCGAGGAGTTTGGCGCGGTAGACGGCGACGAGGTGTCCGTCCTCACGGGCGGGTCCCCCCTCGTCGGGGGAGGCGATGCGGGATCGCAGGCTCATGGTGTCGGCTCCTCCCGGTCAGTCGTCGGTGGGCATGGTGGCGTGGCGGGTGACGGGGTAACGGTCGAAGAGGGGGATGACGTTGGGGACCGTGACCGTGACCGTGGCCGTGGTGAGGTCGGCCCCGGGCCCGCCCTCCAACGACACGTTCGGGTCGAGCCATCCGCTCACGGCGGCCGTTCCCGCCGCCCCGCCGTCGCCGCCCTGCGAGGCGACCCGCGCGGCGGCCCGCGCCCCGGTACCGGCCTGGTTGACGCCGTACCCGATGAGCCCGAGCTGGATGGCCGCCAGCCCGATGAGCAGCAGGATCGGCAGGAACCCGACGAACTCCAGGATGGAGACGCCCCGGTCGTCCCGGACCCTGCTCGCGGGTGCGGGTGCGGACGCGGGTACGTGGTGGGTCGGGGGCGTGCCGGTACATCCGTCCGTCGCCGCTGGATCAGACGTCGGTGTGGTGTGAAGCGTTGCCCGATCCGAACGTAAGCGACGGACATGTGATGTACCGGCACGCCCCCTTCCGCCGGATGCCGTCCGCGGGTGCGTCCTCATCGGTCGTCCCCCTCCAGTGCCGCGCCCGCGCCGCCTCGTACGTGGAAGCCCGCATCGAAGCCCGGAAAAAACAGGGGGACGTCTACGTCGACGGTGGCCTGCATGACGGGACCCGAAGCGGTGCAGGAGATCTCCGCGTCCTTCCAGGAGCCCGGCAGATGCTTGCTCCCGGCCGCGTCGCAGGCGCCCTGGAAATCACCGTGCACCGCGTACGCCGCGGTGGCCGCCCGGGCCGCCTCGTCCGCCGCGTTCCCGGCCAGCGAGTACGAGTACCCGTACAGCACGCACTGCCACAGGATCGTCATGACGACCAGGAGCAGCGGGAACATCCCGGCGAATTCGAGGGTGACCGCTCCCCGGTCGCCTCCCCGGCCGCGGAGCGAGAGCGCGCCCCGGTCCGCGGCGGACGCCTTGCGGCGCCTGCCGCCCGCCCCGCCCTCCTGGGGGACGACGAGGCCCAGCTCGGCGGCGAGTGACCACAGCGCCTGCTTGACGGTCGAGCGGGCGTCCAGGTCGTGCAGCCGGCCCGCGTCGACGACCGACTGGAGTTCCTTGAAGGCGGCGGGCACCGAGGAGCGGGCGACCTTGGTGCCGGTGACGCGTTCGACGAGGGACGGCTGGATCTCCGTACCGCGGGCGAAGCGGTTGACGACGGTCGTGGTTTCCTCCGCCTTGCGGATCTGGAGGCGGTCCCACATCCGGACCATGCGTTTGGCGGCGCGTACGGCGATGACGTCGGGGGTGACGAGGAGCAGGGCCCGGTCGGCCATCTCGACGGCCGCGGCGGTGGCCGAGTTCATCTGGGAGCCGCAGTCGACGACGACGACGTCGTGGCGGGAGCGCAGCGCGCCGAGGACCTGGCGGGCCACCCGGTCGGTGACCTCCTCGCCCCGTTCGCCCTCGGCGGGCGCGAGCAGGAGGGCGATGCCGCTGTCGTGGGTGTAGACGGCGTCCTGGAGGACGCGCGCGTTGATGTCGGTGATGGCCGCGAGGTCGGCCACCGACCGGCGGAACTGCACGTCGAGGTACGAGGCCACGTCCCCGGACTGCAGGTCCAGGTCGAGCAGCGCCACGTTGTGTCCCGACGCCTTCGCGGCGAGGGCGAGCTGGACGGCCGTGACGGTCGCGCCGACGCCGCCCTTGGCGCCGGTCACCGTGACGACGGTGCCGCCGGGGCCCGCGTAGACCTCGGGCGCGCCGCTGTGCAGGTGGCGGCGCATTCCGGCGGACCAGGCGGCGGCGGCCTGGACGCGTTCGGCGAGGGCGTCGTAGCCCAGCGGCAGGCCGATGATGCCGCGGGCGCCGGAGTCCATGGCGGCGGTGAGGACGCCGGTGCTGGTGTCGGCGGTGATGAGGACGACACCGACGGCCGGGAAGCGCATCACGAGGTCGCGGATCAGGTCCAACGCCGGTACGGGCCCGATGCGTTCGTGGACGAGGACGACCTCGGGGAGTTCGTCGAGGGACTCGGCGGCGAGGCGCGCGAGGGTGTCGAGGAGGGCTGTCGAGTCGGGTACGGGCGGGGCGGGTTCGGTGTCGGCGAGCTGGCTCAGCAGGGTGGTGAGCGCACGGGCCGAGTCGATGTCACCGACGGCGGGAAGAATACGGATGGTCATCGGCGAAGCTCCTCGCTCGCGTGCCGCGCGCCGGCCCCTGTGCCCTGTGCCCAGTCGGGCAACGGCACCCCCGGCACCCGCCGCCGCGTCCCGGACCGGGGGCCCGGTGCCGGCCGCGTCCGCGTCATGGCGGCCGGCCTCGTACGCGGCCCCGGGCACCGCCCCGTGGGCATGGCCATGGACCTCATGCGCGGCCTCCTACTTGTCCTCGTCGAGGGTGTACGTACGGTCACCGGGCGCCACGATCGTGTCGGAGCCGCCGGCGACCAGGGCGAGCCGGACGTGCTCGGCGAACGACTCGGCGTACGCGACGCGTTGGGCGTCCGCGGTGCCGAGCGCGAAGGTGATCGGGACGGCCTGGGCGGCGCTGTTGCGCCGGTCGGCGCTGGACTGGTCGGGTTCGAGGGCGGTGAGCTTGCCGACGTCGATGACGCGGGCGTTCTCGACGATCACCTTGGACTGATCCCTGCCCTTGTCGTTCTCCGCCTTGAAGGTGGCGTAGATGTTGACCCGCGAGCCGGGGTCGATCTTTCCCGCGACACCGGTCGAGGCGTCGATCATGATGGCGATCTCCTGCTGCCCCGCGGCCAGTCGGGGTTTGTCGACGATCATGTCGGCCTGCAGCAGGGAGCCCTTCTCCAGCCGGGTCACGGCGATCTTCCCGCGGATCCGGGTGAGGTCGGTGACGGCGGTGGACGACAGCCACCGCTCCGGCATCGAGACCTTCTCGAACTGGTCGGCCGTCAGCTCCTTGTAGGGCGCGATGTCGCTCTTGAGGCGGTACGCCGTGACCTCCGGGCCGACCTTGGAGTTCACGTCGCGGATCACCGACAGGACTCCGGCGAAGGCGCCGAGGGCGCACAGGACCGAGAGGACCAGCAGGATGACGCCGCGGCGCTGGCGCGAGTTCACTGAATCTCTCCTCGTGGGGCGGTGCCGGGAAGCGGACCGGGCTGTCGTTCCTGCCGGGGATCCGGGGGCTGACCTCCGGGTTGATGCAGCATGTTCAGGACAACCTCGATCTACGGGGACGGCGGGGTCGGGCGGGTCGGGCCTGATGCGCTGTGCGGTCGTGGCTGGTGCGCTGTGCGGTCGTGGCTGGTGCGCTGTGCGGTCGTGGCTGGTGCGCTGTGCGGTCGTGCCGGTGCGTGTGCGGTCGTGCCTGGCGTGCGGCTCGGACGGGGCCGGGGGGCCTATGTGGCACCTCGGGGCAGGGCGCGTACCGGAGAGGCTGCCCGGACGGTCGTGGCCGGAAGCTCCTGAACCGAGGCCTGCGGCGGCAGCGGGGCGGCGCAGAACCCGCAGCGGTCACCGATGAGTTCGAGGCCGCACCAGCGGCACTCGTCCCGTCTGACGGAGGAGACGAGCTGGTAGAGGACGGAGACGTCGTACAGTCCGGCGGCGAATTCGACGAGCCGGTTCGTCCCCCACCAGCGGACCGACTCCTCGGGCAGCGGGACGGTCGCGGCACCCTGGACCTGCCAGGCGGGCGCGAGGGTGGAGGTGACCCAGTCGGAGGGCGGCTGGCCGGCGGCCGAGAGCAGCCGGGTCCCGAACTCCGGTCCGGGCAGGTCCTCCTGGCCGACCCTGATCAGCTCGGCACGCGGATTGGCCAGTACGGCGAACTGGGCGCCCGGCACCCAGGACTTGGCGTGCGACTTCAGGGAGACCGGGACCCGGTCGAGCTTGGCGACCGAGCCGAGCAGGGCGCCGGCGTAGATGTAGTGCGCGAGCAGCCGGGCGGCGGAGGCGAGGACACCGGGGCTGAAGTCGCAGACCGAGAGCTGGCGCAACTGCTGGGCCAGCAGGGCGATCCCGAGCGGTGGCAGGTCGATGCCGAGCAACGCGATGCGGTCGCTCTCCAGGACGGAGCGGACGGTGTGCAGCCGCCGGGTGACCGCGCTCTCGGCGGAGGCCGGGTAGAGGGCGATGACATACCCGTGCTGCTCGATGAGCGCGTGCATCCCGGTGAGGGAGTCCTCCAGGGTGCCGAGCGGCTGGACGGCCGCCGGCGGGGTCTGCCGGTCGTGCGGTGGGAGCACCAGATCGGGACTGGTGACGGCTATCGCGGTCGGCACGCTGCACACACCCCGTTCGCTGCGGCGGGGTGGTCAACCACCGCCTCAGATCGCCCCTTTGTCGCCATAGAGCGTCACAGTCGTTCCAACAACGGCCGCGGATCGCCACGGTGACGCCCTCTTGCATCAGCACCATATCCACGGCATGGCCCGCTCAACACCGAATCTCCGAGATCATCTCACCGAAGGTGCGGGCGTGATCAACGGAGAGTAAGCCGTCTCAAAACAACTGGGGCTTCGCATAAGGGCGTTGGGAGTGCCGCAGGTCTTGACAACCAGATTGGTCTGGACCAACTTGTATCCACCGGCGGTGGCCACCGTTCCGTTCCCCCTCCCCCTCCCCCACCTCTCCCTGGAGGACCCAGTGGACCGCGTCATCCGCATGCCCGGACGGAGATGGGCGGGAGCCCTCGCCGCCGCCGTCACCGCGTCCGTCCTCTCCCTCACCGGTCTGGCCGGCCAGGCCCAGGCCGCCGACGTCAACAACGTCAGGAACGGCGGCTTCGAGTCCGGCCTGAGCAACTGGACCTGTTCGGCGGGCAGCGGCGCGACCGTCTCCTCGCCGGTGCACGGCGGCTCGGCCGCCCTGAAGGGCACGCCCGCGGGACAGGACTACGCGCAGTGCTCCCAGTCCGTCGCCGTGAAGCCCAACTCGACGTACACGCTGAGCGCCTGGGTCCAGGGGTCCTACACCTACCTCGGCGCGAGCGGCACGGGGACGACGGACGTGTCGACCTGGACGCCCAACACCACCTGGACGCAGCTCTCGACCACCTTCACCACCGGCGCCTCGACGACGTCGGTGACGGTCTGGACGCACGGCTGGTACGGGCAGCCCGCCTACCTCGCCGACGACTTCTCGGTGTTCGGCCCCGACGGGGGCGGTGGCGGCGACCCGGCCCCGACGGTCCCCGCGACCCCCGCGGGCCTCGCCGTGCCCTCCACGACGTCCTCGTCGGTCTCCCTGGCCTGGAACACCGTGTCGGGCGCGACCGGCTACAACGTGTACCAGGGCGGCTCCAAGGTCCAGTCGGTGACCGGAACCTCCGCGACCGTGTCCGGGCTCTCCGCCTCGACGTCGTACTCGTTCCAGGTCAGCGCGACCAACTCGGCCGGTGAGTCGGCGAAGTCGTCCGCCGTCACCGGGACGACGACCGCCTCGGGCGGCGGAGGCGGGGGCACCGTGCCCGCGCACGCCGTGACGGGCTACTGGCAGAACTTCAACAACGGCGCGACCGTGCAGAAGCTCTCCGCCGTGCAGTCGCAGTACGACATCATCGCCGTCGCGTTCGCCGACGCCACGAGCACACCGGGCGCCGTGAGCTTCACGCTCGACTCGGCCGGCCTCGGCGGTTACACCGTCGACCAGTTCAAGGCCGACATCAAGGCCAAGCAGGCCGCGGGCAAGAAGGTCATCATCTCCATCGGCGGCCAGAACGGCACCATCTCGGTGAGCGACTCCGCCTCGGCCACGAACTTCGCCAACTCCGTCTACTCCCTGATGCAGACGTACGGCTTCGACGGCGTGGACATCGACCTGGAGAACGGTCTCAACGCGACCTACATGTCCCAGGCGCTGCGCTCCCTGTCCGGGAAGGCGGGCTCGTCCCTGGTCATCACCATGGCCCCGCAGACCATCGACATGCAGTCCACGTCGAACACGTACTTCCAGACCGCGCTGAACATCAAGGACATCCTCACCGTCGTCAACATGCAGTACTACAACAGCGGTTCGATGCTCGGCTGCGACGGCAAGGTCTACTCGCAGGGCTCGGTCGACTTCCTGACGGCGCTCGCCTGCATCCAGCTCCAGGGCGGCCTCGACGCGTCCCAGGTCGGCCTCGGCCTCCCCGCCTCCACCAGCGGCGCGGGCAGCGGTTACGTCTCCCCGACCGTCGTGAACAACGCCCTCGACTGCCTGACCAAGCTCACCAACTGCGGTTCGTTCAAGCCCGCCAAGGCCTACCCGGGCCTGCGCGGCGCGATGACCTGGTCGACCAACTGGGACGCCTCCGCGGGCAACGCCTGGTCGAACGCGGTCGGCCCGCACGTGCACTCCCTGTAGCCCGACCGTCTCCTTCTCCCTCTTCCGGCGGTGCCTCCCGGCCCCGCTCGCACGGTCTCGATGCCCTGGTACTCGTAGAGCTTCTTGCCCGTGGCCGCGTCGGTGATGAC